>JAVEES010000149.1 GCA_030840285.1 Pseudonocardiales bacterium | reverse complement strand
ACATCGCCCAGGTGGCAGACGCTACGCCCTCGGCCCCGTGCGGGACTAGTGGTCGCCGCTTGGATTATGGCCAGCAATCCGGCGTCGGTTGCGGCAGGACGTCGTAGCCTGGACGGATGGGGAACATCGGCGAGGAGCGACGTCGAATCGAAGTCCTCCCCGAGCGGGAGCCTGACCGGGTGCCGGATGAGAACCCTCCGATCGACCCCGCCAGGCAGCCCGGCAAGCGTCGCGAGCCTGCGCGAACAGCGTCGAGGTAACCGAACGAGGGACGCATGCAGGGGTGTTCGCATGCAGGGGTATAGCGGGTTCGAGCCCGAAATCGGCGAGATCCGAGCGTTGCGCAGCTTCCGCATCGGTCCCGAGGGATTCCTGCATCCGCTGTTCGGCAAGGACGCATGGACGGACGGGACGAATACCGCACGCTGCACGGCGCGGCGCGGAACCTTCGCCGCGCCCGGGCCACCGCATCACGCACCGGAGCCCGATTGCACCTGCGGCTTCTACGCCTACGCCTCGCACGCCGGACTCGCCGAGCAGCCACACGCCCGAAACGTCCTGGCTGTCGTGGCGTGCTGGGGACGTGTGATCGCGGGAACCCGAGGAATCCGCGCCGAGCACAGTCGGATCGAGGCGATCTGGATGTCGGCGGCGGTGCCGAGCGAACTCGCCGCGATGGTGCGCGAGCGGTACCGCTCGGCGCAGTTCTACACCGACCGGATGAGGATGCTTACCGAGCGTCCACCGACCCAGCTCGACTGCTACGAGCTAGACGAGCCGGGCCAGTCCGTCAGGGCTGCGCCTCCGCTACGGATCGCCACCCTGCTGGCCCTGGTCGTGGCGTCACTGCCCGCTGCGTGGCTCACCAGTACGCACCACGAGTACCTGATCTGGGCAGCCGACCTCTGGCTGGTGCTGGTGTGCGCGACGGCATTGCGGCGCAGCCACACTAAGGCAGAGGCCAAGAGAGTGGCGCTCATAGCGCTGGGGGTCCTGCTCTGGATCGCGGCACCGATAGCCGGCCCGGCCGGCCTCATCCTGCTCCGGCTGCCGCTCGCTCAGATCGCCGCCGCCCTCTACCTCCAGCGCAAGCTGCTGGAACGCGCGGCAGGCCGGTTCCCCGCCGAGATCGGCTGATCGGCGTCAGTTCTTTTAGTCGCGGGGATCGGCGAGTGCGAGCGGCGTTGCGGGGGCGGCTGGTCGATCACCGTTCGATTGTTCGGCGGGGTGTTCCACCAGCGCCACGACCCGTCCAGACATGAAACGGGCGGTCCGTACGACGGTGCCGCCGCGGGTCACTTCGGATACCTCGACGAGGCCACGGCCGCTGATGACCTCGACCCGCCGTCCGGCCCTGGTTGCGGCAACGTCATACACCCGGACACCATCGCCGGCATCGATCACAATCTCTACCCAGTCGCCTCTCATATCGCTCCCTGGGATGTGGCTTGCCTTCCAGTGTGCCCTTGATCAGGCACAGCGGAGCTTGCTCACAAGCTGAGCGGACGTTGAGCCAGCGGATCGAACCGATGCATCGACGTCAACGTGTAACGAGTGGGCGCCGCCAGTAGGTCGGGGCTGCGCCGACGCGTAACCGGCCACGGTCAAGGGAGCAACAACGTGAAGAAACCTCTATGGGTCCTCGGCGGTGGTGTGCTGGCACTGCTGGGCCTGCTCTTCACCCTGCAAGGCACCGACGTCATCGGCGGCAGTGCGATGAGTGGTACCACCTTCTGGGCGGTCGCCGGGCCCATCATCATCGTGGTGGGACTCGTCGTGGCCACCGTCGGGGTGAGGGGACGGGTTCGGTGAAATCCAGGCCTCACCGGGGTGCGAGCTCGGCGGTCGAAGGTGGCGCGGACGGCGAGGGTAAGCCGATTGGCCGCCGAATGATCCTGGGTCTGATCGCTCTCGGCGGCGCGGGCGTAGTCGGCGGCAAGGCCGTTCAGGATGGTTTGGCCAAGGTCATCGCGCCCGTCGAGCTGCATGATCCGACGGGCCTGGTCTCCCAGATTCCGGTGGGCGACGCTTTCCGGTATTACACGGTGACCGGGAATGTGCCGACCAAGACTGCCCAGACCTACCAGCTCACGGTCGATGGCATGGTTGGTCACACCGCGACGTACACGCTGGCTGATCTGCAGGCGATGCCACAAACCACGCTGGTACATGACTTTCAATGCGTCACGGGCTGGGTGGTGCCGCAGGTGCACTGGTCGGGCGTCCAGCTTTCGGCGCTGCTCGATCGCGCGGTTCCGGCATCCGGCGCGACCGCCGTCCGGTTCCGTTCCTTCGACGGCACCTATACCGAAAGCCTGACCCTGGAGCAGGCCAGGCGCGCTGACGTCATAGTGGCTACTCAGATGCTCGGAGGGCCGATCACTCACGATCACGGTGGACCGGTCAGGATGTACGTCGCGCCGATGTATGGCTACAAGAGCACGAAATGGCTTTCGGGCATCGAGCTGACCGCCGATGTCCAGTCAGGCTATTGGGAACACCGAGGTTATCCGGTCGATGCGTTCATCGATCCGTCCCAGGGAGGCGGCGGATGACCCGAACCATTCTGCGGTTCGGAAAGGTCGCCCGTGCTGTGCATTGGACAGTGGCCGTGTTGATGATCATCTGCATCCTCACGGCGGCCGTTTTGTACAACGGGTCCTTCGCGGTGATGATCGGGCACCGCCATCTCGTCGAACTGATTCACGTCTATGCGGGATTCGCGCTGCCGCTGCCGATCCTGCTCGGCGCGATTTCGGCGGCGTATCGCCTGGACCTGCGACGGCTCAACCGGTTCACGCCAGCCGATTGGCGCTGGCTGCGTTCTCGAACCCGACGCGATGGCACCATCAAGGTCGGCAAATTCAATGCGGGTCAGAAGCTCAATGCCGCTTTGAGCGCTGGCGCGATCGCCGCCTTGCTCGGTACCGGAATCATCATGTACTTCCCAAGCCTGACGCGATTGTCCTGGCGCACCGGGGCCACCTTCGCCCACGACTGGTTCGCCCTCGCGGTCGGATTGCTCGTGATCGGTCATATCCTCTTCGCGATCAGGGATCCCGAAGCGCGGCGCGGAATGCGGACCGGACGGGTTTCGGCCTCATGGGCACGTGCCGAGCACGCAGCCTGGGCTGATGAGGCACTTCGTTCACAGCGGCAGGTCGAGAAGAACACCAACGCTGCGCCGCGGTGACGGACGGCGGCCGACAACTGACGCTAATGCTTGGCCGAAGGCCTGCCGGATTCCGCAGGCAGGCAAGGTGCGTCGGGCCGATCGAGCAACACGTTGAGGTCGTGGGCGATCTGTTCAACCTTCCCGCTCTTGCCGCGCCTCAATCCGACCAGTCCCGATGCAACCACGAGCGACTTGTTGGTTCGCATGACGGCCAACTGGTCGAGCCAGAAGATCGCGCCTCCGCTGGCCCAAGCGCCGCTGTAAGATTTGGTGCAGACAAGGCGACGTCTGACCACAGAGAATCTCACGATCGCGGCTCCGTGACGCATGGGCACCAAGTAGAGGGCGCGCCTGCGAGTGCGCCTGTCTTACTGCCGCTTGTTCTCCGGTCGCTTGGGAGAAGGGTCGAACAAATCGCACCGGCCGTGTCAGCGTCTCCTTTCCACCTGGAGTCAGCCACACAGTCCTCGATCGCGGTGTTCACACATTCATTAGCTGAAACTTTATTTGCTTGCATGCACCGCTGGAGCGCTGCCCGGTAGTCATTGATGATCGCCTGCTGACTCGATGTTGAGTGGCACGCAGCTAATAAGATCAGAGATGCGGCTACCGCAATGCCGGCAAATATATTCTTCATGCAGCCGCACCGGTATGGCCGCGCATTGGAATTGCCCTCCACGTGTGCTGAACATATATGGCCAGGGCTGACGCCCATATGCCCAGAGGATGTTGGCACCGAGTATGTCATTCGCCACAACCCTCTGCAAAATCCTAATCGGTGCGCGCTGCAGTAGTCGTATGCAGTCGTCGATACGCCAGGAACAGGATCAACGGTGAGTAATTTAGTGGGAGTTCGATGCGAACCCCGTCAGGCACCACGGAAATGCGGATGAGACGGTGTCGAAAGCGGCATTTACACCATTCAATCCCCGCCGCCCGGTGACTGCACAGAGCCCGACCAAAGCGCTAAGAGCGCCACACTTGCGGCGCGCGCGACGAGCAGGATGGCACGGTGGCTGACAATGCGCGGGACCCTTGTCGCGAGGCTAACGTAGATTGAGTACGACCCCGGCAAGTATCGCAATTAGACATGCTGCTGCGAAGGCCGCAATAATGCCAAAGAGTATTCGTTGCTCCCTCACGAGAGATAAGAATTCTGCTTCTCTGGATGAGGGTTTACTCGCCCAGGTCCGGCGAAAAGGTATAAGCGCATCAATAGCATCAGCATACTTTTCTGCGGCACCTCGCCAGTTGCTCGCGATGATAAGCCCCATGATCAGCGCCGCGATGATTACAGAAAGAATGATGATCGTCGTCAAAGTGCACCATCTCCATTCATGCCCGCGACTTGATTCTGTCCTGCCTCATCCTCTGCCCACACCGTTGGCAGTGGACACATCGCTGGCAACAACGCGCCACGAAGTAAGGTCATTCGCACTCCCTAATGGACCCTTCATTAACCCACGCCGAAATGGCCACGTCCCAAGTAGCATCGACCCAGAATTTTGGGCCACCGTCCACGACGACGCGGACGTAATTCCCCCAGCCGGAGCTAATGCTGATATCGCCTCTGTCGAATCGCCCTCTCGGAGTTGTGACCTCCATGCCGGTCAGACGACTCCATGCCTGCATGACGTCACCATGAAAGGTCAACGCTCGCGCTCGGGTTGCCACGAGACCCACACTCGTCTACCCCGCAAACGCCGGGTAGAGACCTTGAAACGCCGGGACCGCGCCGTCGGCGACGACGCCATGTCGGGATGCCGAGGCAAGTAGTGCCGCGCTCTGTGGAGCGTCCTGCATGTTCCTGATCACCAAATCCGACCTCTCCGTACGAACGGCTCTGGCTACTGCCGCTGAGCGAAGCTCGGGCATGATGTTGGGCGTGGCGCAGCGTTGGGAGCGGAAGGCTGGCCGTGCTGGCTGGCGGTTCGTCCCTGCCCCGAGCTGGCCGCCGCCACCACCAGCGTGGTCGCCACGGTCAGGCTGGCGGCCTGACCCGGCGTGGTCGACGCCCCCGGGTTGGCGCTGGATGCGCCGCAAGCGACTGCCGGTCGTGCTGGTCTCCGGTGCCCTGATCGTTCTCACGGTGTTGTTCGGCCTGGAGATCGCGTCCGAAGCCAATGGACACTCGATCGACCCGACCGATCCGATGAACTACAACACCTACGCCCTCCGCAACGACTCAACGACACCGCAGTACGTCCACCTTTGCGCGGACGAGAAATGTGCCACGCTCGACGGCCACCTCGACTGGGTGCCGGTGCGACCGGGATCGGCCGATGACGAGCAGGTGTACTGGGGCTGGTCCACGCCGTCGGTGTTCGCCGTTGCCCTGACGCCGA
>JAVEES010000118.1 GCA_030840285.1 Pseudonocardiales bacterium | reverse complement strand
CCACCAATCGGCCGCGATCCACTGACCTGCGCGGCCGCCGCCGAAAGCGTCCCCGAAACCGCCGATGAAGCAGGCACCACCACAGTTTCGTCAGGCCGAGTCCTCTTGTATCAGTAGAGCAGTTACGTCAGGTGATGGAGGCCCAAAGGCTGCCCGCTACGTAAGGTTTGGGCCACGCTGGCTACCCGAGCGCATCGGGACCTGCCATGGGCGCTGCTCGACGCAGCGGCCAGAACGGGCGCGGCCGGCGACGAACGGGGCTTGACGGATTGCGGCTGCTGCCCAGTCCGGGTCAGACGGGGGTAGTCGCGTGACCGCATCGAAGCATCGGACCCTGCCTTTTCGCACCCGCAGCCACAGCCACAGCGGCAGCGGCAGCTACCAGGCACGCCATAGCGCCGCCGGCACGCGTCGACGACGGCACCGGTTGCTGCGCCTGGCCGTGCCGCTGGCGCTGATCGCAGGACTGCTGCCCGCACTTGCCGGTCCCGCGGCCGCCGCCACCACCACCCGGGTGTCGCTGGAGTTCGACAATGCGAACGTCAGCCAGTACAACCTCGGCTACCTGCAGGCATTGCAACCACACGGCGCGAACGCGACATTCCTCGTTCAGTCCGGGGTGGTGGCGTCCTCGCAGAGCTTCATGTCCTGGGCACAACTTGCGACCCTTCAGAACTCGGGCAACGACATCGGCGGCAAGACCGTCAACGCCACGAACCTGACGACTGATCCCAACCCGAGCGCCCAGGTCTGCAACGACCGCGCCGCGCTGCTGTCGCACGGCCTTTCACCGGTTGCCTTCGCCTACCCCGGTGGTGCCACCAATGCCTCGGTCAAAACCATCGTCAAGAATTGCGGCTACGGCAACGGCCGGATCGCCGGCGGCGTGTCCGTTACCGGGGCGACCTACGCCGAGACACTGCCACCGGCGGACTGGTTCGGAACGCGCGCCTACGCCCCGGGCGGGCGCATCACGCTGGCCAACATCCAGGCCTTGGTGAACGGTGCGTCCACGCACAACGGCGGCTGGAACCAGATCGTCCTCGGCCGGGTGTGCTCACAAGCGCAGGACTCCGCCAACTACACCAGCTGCACATCCTCCAGCGGATATATCGAACTCGCGGATCTCAACGCGTTTCTCGACTGGATGGCCAACGCCGGACAGGCCGGTGGAGCCCCGGCTGGCGCCTCGCTGGGCACCGCCCGCTCCGTGATCCAGGCTGCCGACAGCGGCGCGCCGACCACCACCATCACGTGTAACTCCGCACCGTGCCAGTCCACCCCGTACACCGGAATCGTGAGCGTCCGCCTGTCGGCGACCGACACCGGCTCGGGCGTGCAGAGCACCCACTACACGACGGACGGCTCCGACCCGACCCTCAGCAGCCCGACGTATACCGCTGCGTTCAACGTCAACGGATCAGCGTCGAGTACGACCGTGAAATATCGCTCGTGGGACTATGCCGGCAATGCCGAGGCAGTCAATAGCCAGCTCATTCAGGCTCCGCCCGATACCGTCGCGCCGGTCACGTCCATCGCCTGTAACTCCGCCGCGTGCACTGCCACCCCGTACGTGGCGACCGTGACGATCAGCTTCACCGCGACCGACACCGGGGGCTCTGGCGTTGCGAACACCTTCTACACGACCGACGGTTCGACGCCGAGCACGGCGAGCACGGTGTACGCCGCGCCGTTCCAGCTGACGACGATCGGGACGTACCAGATCCAGTACTTCTCCACCGACGTAGCGGGCAACGCCGAGCGCGTGCAGTCCAAGACCGTGCAGGTGGTTCCGGTAACCACGAAGGTCCTGCTCACCTTCGACAACGGCACCGTCAGCCAGTACACGCTTGGCTACCAGCTGGCGCTCGCCCCGCACAGCGCACACGGGTCCTTCTTCGTGAACTCCGGGTCGATCGGGGTCTCGGCGAACATCATGAGCTGGGCCCAGGTCGCGACCCTGGCCCAGGCGGGCAACGATGTCGGCGGCAAGACGGTCAGCTCGACGAACCTGACGACCGATCCGAATCCCACGGCACAGGTCTGCAACGACCGCACCGCACTGATCCAGCACGGCCTTAATCCGGTGGCATTCGCCTATCCGGCCGGCGCCTTCACCACCAGCCTGGAAAGCACCGTCAGGTCGTGCGGTTACGGTAGTGCCAGAACTGCCGGGTCGTTGTCGCCAACCGGTCCCACCTACGCCGAATCGATCCCGCCCCGGGATTGGTACGCGACCCGCGCCTATGCCCCGAACACCCGAGTCACCTTGGCCAATATGCAATCCATGGTGACCGGTGCGGCGGGCCACGGCGGCGGCTGGAGCCAGATCGTCATCGGGCGGATCTGCTCCCAGAGCCAGGATGCGGCCAACTACACCGCATGCACGGCCTCCTCTGGCTGGATCGATCTGGCTGACCTGAATGCGTTCCTCGACTGGATGGGCAATGCCGGCCAGTCCGGTGGCGCGCCGGCCGGAGCGCAGCTGAGCACTGTCCGCGACGCTGCGATCGCGGCGGATACTGCCGCGCCGGTCACCACCATCCAGTGCAACGGCACCGCCTGCAGCAGCTCGACCTACACCTCGACCGTGTACGTGACGTTGCCCAGCACCGACGTGGGCTCGGCCGTGGCCAGCACGCATTACACCACCGACGGCTCTGACCCATCCCTTTCCAGCCCCACCTACAGCGCGCCGATTCCGCTCACCAGCAGCACTACGCTGAAATTCCGATCCTGGGACAACGCCGGCAACGCCGAAGCCGTCAACGTCCAGCAGCTGCAGCTCAACCTGCCGCCGGACACCACCGCACCGACCACGACCTTGACCTGTGACGCGGCACCCTGCACGACCAGTGGCTACAACGGCTCGACGACGCTGACCCTGTCGGCTACCGACGGCGGTGGCTGGGGCGTGGACAAGACCTACTACAGCATCGACGGCTCGACTCCGTCCGTCGTGTACAGCACTCCGATCAAGCTTGACACCGCAGCGACGTATACCGTGCGCTATTTCTCCACCGATCTGGCCGGTAACGCCGAGCAGGAACAAAGCCGAACCGTCCTGGTGCTGCCACCACGCGTCGTCGTGTCGCTCACCTTCGACGACGGCTTGTTGACCCAGTACCAGCTGGCATTCCGGCGGGCGCTGCAGCCGCACAACCTCAACGGCACCTTCTACAACATCAGCGGCCTCAACGGTGTCGACGAGCAGCACATGACGTGGGATCAGCTGACCGCGCTCAATAACGGCGGCAACGAGGTAGGC
>JAVEES010000116.1 GCA_030840285.1 Pseudonocardiales bacterium | reverse complement strand
CGCTTGCTGCCGGTTCCGGCCTGCGGTCGACGTCGACCAGGCGCACCGAGCGCACCGCATCGGCCAGGATCGCGCGCGCATCCGGTGCCAGCCCGCTGTCAGTGATCACGACGTCCGCGGCGGACAGCGGGGCGAACGAGGCCAGCCCGACCGCCCCCCACTTCGTGGAGTCGGCGCACACGATCACCTGGTCGGCGCCGGCGATCAGTGCCCGGTTGGTCTCGGCCTCGGCGATGTTCGGAGTGGTGTACCCGGCGTGCGGATCCATGCCGTGCACGCCGAGGAAGAGCTGATCGAAGTGCAGTGAGCGGATCGTGGTGTCGGCGACCGGGCCGACCAGGGCGGCACTGGGCGTGCGCACCCCGCCGGTCAGGATCACCGTCTGCTTGGTCTCTCCGGTGGAGATCATGTCGGCCACCGCCGTGGAGTTGGTGACCACGGTCAGGCCGGGGATGGCGCCGACGAACCGGCCGAGCGCCCAGGTGGTGGTGCCTGCCGACAGGGCGACGGCGGTGCCGGGCGAGATCAGTTCGGCCGCGCGCGTCGCGATCGCCAGCTTGGCCGACTGGGCCAGCGCGCTCTTGACTTCGAAGCCGGGTTCCTCGGTGACATGACTGCCCAGGACCGCTCCGCCATGCACCTTCTGGATCGATCCATCGACCGACAGCTGATCGAGATCGCGGCGAATAGTCATGTCCGAGACGCCGAGCAGGGAGGTCAGTTCAGACACCCGGACGCCCCCCGCGCGGCGTACCTCGTCGAGGATTCGGGCCTGGCGCTGGCGAGCGAGCATGGAGGTTTCCCGTCTACGGTGACGATGCCCCAGCCATACCGGGGCCGACTTCAGCGTTCATCATTGTCTAACAAAAGTCAACAACATCGCCCAATACTCCGCAAGACGGCTACAACGGCCTGCGAAGATCGTCCGCATCGACGATGGTGTAGGCGTAGCCCTGCTCGGCCAGGAAGCGCTGGCGATGAGCGGCGTACTCGGCATCCAGGGTGTCCCGGCTGACGACGGTGTAGAAATGCGCCTGCCGGCCGTCATGCTTGGGACGCAGTACCCGTCCGAGCCGCTGGGCCTCCTCCTGGCGAGAACCGAAGGTTCCCGAGATCTGGATCGCGACCGCGGCCTCTGGCAGGTCGATCGAGAAGTTCGCGACCTTGCTGACCACGAGCACCCGGGTCTCGCCCGACCGGAACGCGTCATAGAGCCGCTCGCGCTCCTTGTTGGGCGTTGATCCCTGGATGATCGGCACGTCGCCCAGGTGCTCGGCAATCTCCTCGAGCTGGTCGAGATACGCGCCGATGACGAGCACCTGGTCGTCCGGGTGCTTGTCCACGATCGCCTCGATCACCGGCAGCTTCGTCCGCGCGGTCGCCGCGATCTTGTACTTGGCTTCGGGTTCGGCGGTCGCGTAGGTCATCCGCTCGGCATCGGTGAGCGTCACCCGGACCTCGGAGCAGTCCGCCGGCGCGATCCACCCTTGATTCTCGATGTCCTTCCACGGCGCGTCGTACCGCTTGGGCCCGATCAGGGAGAACACGTCGCCCTCGCGGCCGTCCTCTCGCACCAGCGTCGCGGTCAGGCCGAGCCGGCGCCGGGACTGCAGATCCGCGGTCAGGCGGAAGATCGGGGCAGGCAGCAGGTGCACCTCGTCGTAGACGATGAGGCCCCAGTCGCGGGAGTCGAACAGCTCCAGATGCCGGTACTCGCCCTTGCGACGCGTCGTCATCACCTGGTACGTCGCGATGGTGACCGGCCGGATCTCTTTCTTCTCGCCCGAGTACTCGCCGATCTCGTCCTCGGTCAGTGACGTCCTGGCCAGCAGTTCGCGCTTCCATTGGCGGCCGCTGACGGTGTTGGTCACCAGGATCAGGGTGGTGGCCTTGGCCTGGGCCATCGCCGCCGCGCCCACCAGGGTCTTGCCGGCGCCGCAGGGCAGTACGACGACGCCGGAGCCGCCGGCCCAGAACGAGTCGACGGCCTGCTGCTGGTAGTTGCGGAGGTGCCAGTTGTCGGTGGCGAGCTCGATCGGGTGCGCCTCGCCGTCGACGTAGCCGGCAAGATCCTCAGCGGGCCAGCCCACCTTGAGCAGCGCCTGCTTCAGCCGGCCACGCTCGGACGGGTGCACCAAGACGGTGTCCGGATCGATCCGCTCGCCGAGCATCGGCGCGATCTTCTTCTGACGCAGGATCTCCTCGAGCACGGCCCGGTCCAGCGAGATCAGGACGAGTCCATGGACGGGGTGCTTGGCCAGCTGCAGGCGACCGTAGCGATCCATCGTGTCCGCGACGTCGACCAGCAATGCGTGTGGCACCGAGTAGCGACTGAACCGGACGAGGGCGTCGACCACCTGCTCGGCGTCGTGACCGGCGGCCCGAGCGTTCCAGAGGCCGAGCGGCGTGAGGCGGTAGGTGTGGACGTGCTCGGGAGACCGCTCGAGTTCTGCGAAGGGGGCGATCGCGGCCCGGGCCTCGGCCGCCTGAGGGTGATCCACCTCGAGCAGCAGCGTCTTGTCGGATTGGACGATCAACGGTCCGTCGGTCACCCGGGCTCCTTAGGAGTTCGTGTCGAATCTTGCATTGTGCCAAGGCGTCCTGACAACGCGATGTTCCACCTGTTCACCAGCAGCGGAGCGTGAGGTTTCACCGGCAGCGGAGCGCGAGCTGGCCCAGCCGCCGGGTGGGCGCCTGGCTCGCGTCAGTCCTCCAGCACGCTGACCGTCGTGATCCGTTGCAGCGGGTAGCTGCGCAGCCGGGGGTCCTCGGGGTCATGACCACGGACCATCCCGCCACCGAGCGAGATGGGCTGCAAGACTCGCTGCGAGGGCGTGCCGGTGTCATCCACATAGCCCAGCGCGATCGTCCGCTCGCCGCGGATGGCTGATCGCAACAGCTCCAGGATCGAGGCGGACGTGACGCCCGGAACCTGCTGGGTCACCCGATTGGTTGACTGCGTCATGGCTGCGGCCAGCCGCTCGCTGGCCCGCAGCCGAGTGACCACCTCGCTGAGCTGAGCGTCCGGAATGGCCGCTGACCGAACCCGGGCCAGCCGTGAGTGCTGGCGTGCGGGAACCCGCGGGGCGTCCGCGGCCAGGCTTACCAGGGCGCCGTCGGAGGACTCGGCCGCCGGCGCGAAACCCGCGGACCTCAGCCGCTCCAGCACGACACTGATCCCCGATGAGGAGATCAGCACGGTCGGCGCGATCCGCTGCAGATCGAGCGAATTCAGCGCGGGTTCGGCCATCACACGGTCCAGCAGCCCCTCATCGTCACAACGCAGGTAGCTGGTCGCGGCACCGGTTCGCAGCCGGCCGTGCTGGGTGGCCACGTCGTTGATGAGGTACTGCAGCGCCTGCGGAATCGGCGTGCGTGAGCGAGCGGCGAAGAACTGGGCGAGGTCGGTGCCTGATCGTCCGGCATCGAGTGCGCGGCGAAGGCTGATCGGCGAGATCCGGTAGACCGACGCACCACCGGTTGATTCCAGTTCGGCGGCCAGTCCGAGTTCGCGCTGTAGATCGGGCGTCGGTGGCCCCGGCACCACGGCGGTGAGGTCCGGTTGCAGCAGGAACTCATCCACTGCCTCGGGCAGGGCGGCGGCAAGGCTGTCCGCGGCATTGGACTCGGCCTGCTCGGCCCCGGTCTCGGCCGCGTCCAGCAGGGCTCGTGAGTAACCCGTGATCGCGCCGTAGCCCGTCACTCCCAGCGTGGCGGCCTCGGCGAGCATCGACCCCGCCAGGGCCCGGTTGGCCGAAGCCCGGCGCGGTGCCTGCCAGGCCAGCCGGGCCAGGACGTCGTCGGGAGCGGACGGCGCCTGTCCCGGCGGTACCTCGGCGAGGGTGCGCAGCAGTTGCAGGCGCAGCGTGGGCGCACTGTGCCTCTCCACGTCCGCCGACAACGCGGCGATGGTCTTGTCGCGCTCGTCGCGTTCACCGATCAGGCTCGGCAGCCGCGTCATGGCCAACCAGGCCGTCGCCAGCTGAACCCACCGTTGCGAGGTGCTCCGGCGCTGCCAGGTATCGAACTCGGTAGTTGGCAGGTACGAGGGATCCACGTGGGTCGAGGAGGACAGCAGGCCGGCCTCGAACGCGACCTCGAGCAGGAGCGCGGTGACCTGCTCGCTGACGTCGATGGTCCGCGAGAGCCGCCGAAGGTCGCGCACGCCCAAGCCGCCGGCACGCAGTTGCACCGGTGGGTCCTGGGCTATCGCGTTCAGCAGCATCTCGGTGAGCCGGACGATTTCCAGCACCTCGGTCGCGCCGCCGCCGTCGATCACCGCGGTTCCCCGCTCGCTCGCCACGATCTCACCCGGTTGGGGTCCGACGTCGCCGGCAGGCTGGGTGCGCAGCCGCAAGGCGACCTCGCGGGGCAGCTCGACGGTGTCGCGGTCGATCGGGATCAGCAGGCCGCGTTCGACCAGCGAGCGAGCCGGGCTGAGCGGGCCCGTACCGCCGGATCCGGTGGCATTGCGCAGCGCCCCGATCGGCGGACCCGCGGCCAGCCGATCCAGGATCGTGCGCTCAGACTCGTCCGAGCCGGCAATCAGGTCGTCCAGGCGGCGCAGCACCTCGGCAGCCGCGGCGTTGCCCGACGTCGGCTGCGTTGTCGGGGGCAGGCCGAGCCGGCGCAACAGCGCGATCAGGGCGATGTCGTTGACCGCCCCGAACAGATCCTCGGCGCTTCGACCGAGACCTGCCGGATAGGGCCCGATGACCTCGCGCACGGTGCCGACCGGATGCAGGTCGTCATCCTCGCCCCACACCAGAAGCCAGTCACGCAGCCTGGCCAGCGCGACGCTCACCGTGGGCCGGTGGGCCTCGTTGAACCACGCCTGCACGGCCGTGCTCGAGGTGCCCGCACCCAGGATCGCCACGACCTCGGCGACCCGTAGCGTGAACGCGTCGAGCGAATCCAGGGCTCGTGCGATCGAACTCCGGACGCTGGCACGGCTGGCGAGAGTGGCCAGATCGACCGGAGCGGGCAGGGCAAGGTCCGGACGGCGACGGAACAGGGCGATCAGCTCGGGGTCAGAGGAGCGGCGGAGCCAATCGGTCAGGCTGTGCGGTACGCCGGTAGCTCGATCCGAGACGTCCGGTCGAGCATTCACAGCGGAGTAGTCGCTTCGATGGCGCTCAGTCGCCCGCCAGATGCGGTCGACTCTCCGGTCCGGGGTGCTCGTAGAAGAGGCTGGCAACTGGCAGCGGGAACGTCAGGTCGTCACCGAAAGGGCTTTGCGCTCCGGGGTTCTGCGCGAGCAACTCGTTCACCGGGTGCTCCGGGTACGTCTCGTCCCAGTTGTGCTGAGGAGCGGTACCGCGCGGTGAGACCGTGCTTGCCATGTGCTGCCGCCTTAAATGTCGAAGCTGGTGGTGCAAACGCAAATAACCAGTGTGCCACGTGGCTAGGCTCGGGTCATGGCAACGGGTCCGGCATCACTGGCCGCGGTCAACCTCGGGCACGTCCGCGACGACATCTTCGCTCGCAATCGCACCGAGCGCGGGGCCAAGCCCGCAACCACCGGCATCGACAAGCGTCCGGCGGCTGGCCCGGTACGCCTGGAGCGGCTCGGAGTGGTCGGCGACAGCGTGTGTGACACCAAGCACCACGGCGGAGTCGACCAGGCGGTGTACGCCTACGCCGACGAGGACCGCCGGTGGTGGCAGGAGCAGCTTGGCAAGGAGTTGAGTTTTGCGCTCGGGCCCGGGTCGTTCGGCGAGAACCTCACCACCGAGGGCCTCGACGTCACCGGCGCTGTCGTGGGCGAGCAGTGGGCGATCGGCTCGGCGGTGCTCGAGGTGTGCGTACCCCGCATCCCGTGCAACACCTTCGCCGCGTTCTGGAATGTCGACAAGCTGGTCAAGCGGTTCACCGCCGCCGGACGTCCGGGTGCCTATCTGAGAGTGCTCAGCGAGGGCTCGGTGCAGCGCGGCGACGAGATCGCGGTCCGCCACCGACCGGCTCATGGCGTGACCATCGCCGAGACCTTCCGGGCCTTGACGGGTGACCGATCGCTGGCCCCCAGGCTGCTCGCGGCACCGCAGTTGCCCGAGGACGTCCATGCCAGTGCCCGGATGTGGCTAGCCGGCTGATCCGCCGCCTGCGGCACGGCTGCGGTCTGGATTGCGGTTCTTATTGCGGTCCTGGACCCGGCTCAGTGCCGCCCGCTGATCGGCCCGGCCGGCACGCAGGACCGCGGTCACCGCGATCACGAATCCGAGGGGCGCGAGCATGCACCCGAGATTCAGCCAGAGCGGGCGGTTGCCCTCGCCCCAGAAGAACGGCAGGACGGTCGCGATCAGGCAGCCGAGGCCCAGCAGGAACAGCGCGAACCCGATCCGAAGGGACAGCGGACGCCTGCCCGTGATTACGCCACGGGACTTCGGATCGGCGGCCGCGCCGGTCAGGTCGCTCATCTGACCAGTATCTCTGGTGCAGCCGCTACTGTTGCCGGGATATTCTGTGACATTGACGTCCGCACGACGTGCGGACGTTTTGCCTGTGGGTCGCGGTCTACCTCGCCCAGCAGGCGTCGGGCCGTGATTGACAGCAGTTCTAGTACACCGGGTCAACCTCGACCTCGGTGCGACACGAGTAGTGGGGTGTTCTCTCATGCCGTCGGGCAAGGTGAAGTGGTTTGACGCCGAGAAGGGCTTCGGCTTCCTCGCCGACGACGAGGGGGCTGACGTGTTTGTACACAAGGACGCGCTGCCGGTGGGCGTGACCGAATTGAAGGCCGGTCAACGGGTCGAGTTCGGCGTGGTGCAGGGTCGCAAGGGCAACCAAGCGCTGCAGGTTCGCCTGCTGGACCCGGTCCCGTCGGTGGTGAAAGCGACCCGGCGACCCGCCGAAGAGATGACCCCGATCGTCGAGGATCTGATCAAGCTGCTCGACAAGGTAGGAAACTCGCTGCGCCGCGGTCACTACCCTGATCGCGCCGAGGGGAAGAAGGTCGCGACCCTGCTTCGGGCGGTCGCCGACAACCTCGAGTCCTAGTTCGCTAGCTCCATCCCCCGTTCGCGAAATAGGTGTCGACACGCGGAATGCACGCGTGTCGACGCCTATTTTGCTTTCACGATGGGCGTATATCTCGATATGTGGGATGCGGTTCTCAAATAACGGGAAGATCGAGTAGCGTCATTCGCATCGGACGTGAAGGAGATGCGGGGTGGACGCACGCGGTCGCCAGCGGTGGCTCATCCTGGCGCTCGGGCTCTGCGCCCAGGCCGCAACGTCCTCGTTCCTATACGGCCTGCCGATGCTGGTGCCCGAGCTGCGCGCCGAGCAGGGGCTGTCGCTCGTACAGTCCGGCGCGGTAGTCGCGGCGCCGGCGCTGGGCCTGCTGCTCACCCTCATCGCGTGGGGCGCGCTTGCCGATCGGTACGGCGAACGCTGGGTCATCGTGGCCGGACTGGGCGGTGCCACCGCGTTCCTGGTGGTCGCCGCCCGTCTGCACGGCGTAGCCCCACTCTGTACGGCGCTGGCGGTTGCGGGCGCCTTCGCGGCCTCGGTCAACGCCGCAAGCGGGCGCCTCGTGATGGGCTGGTTCGCCCCGCACGAGCGAGGCCTCGCAATGGGGATCCGGCAGACCGGCCAGCCGCTCGGCGTCGCCTACGCTGCGCTTGTCCTGCCGCCGGCCGCCCAGCGCTGGGGATTCGGCACCACGTTGCTGATCCCGGCGCTGACCTGCCTGGCGCTGGCCGGGCTGGTGGCCCTGCTCGCCGCTGACCCGCCCCGCAGGCCGGCCGGCCGCAGCCTGCCCGCCCGCTCGCCGTACCGGGTACCGACGTTGTGGCGGCTGCACGCGGCCTCGACACTGCTGGTCGTCCCGCAATTCGCGGTGTCCGGCTTCTCGATGATCTATCTCGTGGCCGTTCGGCATTGGGAGGTCACCGACGCCGGACGGCTGCTGTTCGTGGCCCAGCTGCTCGGTGCCATCGGTCGGATCGGCAGCGGGGTGTGGTCTGACCGGGTCGGCAACCGGCTCGGTCCGATGCGCCAGCTCGCGATCGCCAGCGCGCTGGTGATGATCGCCGCCGCGGTATGCGACCGGCTCTCATCGCCGGTGGTGATCGCGGTACTGGTGGTCGGCGCCGTCGTCACCGTGGCTGACAACGGGCTCGCCTTCACCGCGACGGCCGAGATCGCCGGATCGTCGTGGGCCGGACGGGCACTCGGCGCACAGAACACCGCGCAGAACGTGGCCAGCACGTTGACGCCGCCCTTGCTCGGCGCGCTCATCACCGCACATGGTTACGCGGTGGGGTTCGCCGCGGTGGCCCTGTGTCCCATCGTGGCGATCGGTCTGACGCCGGTAGCTGACGAGCATCGCGGTGCACGACTCGATGCCGCGCCCTCGTCCGAAATAGGCGTCGACACTCGTAGCTGACGCGTGTCGACACCTATTTTCGCGAAGGGGACCGCGAAGGGGGCGGGACCGGCGGGGGGTCAGCCGCGCAATGCCCGGGAGGCCGGCACCAGGCCGGCGTCATGAGCCCGACCGAGTAGTTCCTCGACGGCCGCGTAGCCCTCATCGCCCAGGTCCCGGCTGAAGGAGTTCACGTAGAGCTCGATGTGCTGGCGCTGGACGTCGGGATCCATCTCGTCGGCGTGCTTGGCGACGAATTCGGCCGAGGCCTGCGGGTTGGCGAAGGCGTAGTCCACCGACGAGCGGATCACCCGCGTGAGCAGCTCCGGATCGAGTTCCGGACGGGAGTCCGAGCGCCGGGCAAGGATCGCGCCGAGCGGGATGGCGTGGCCGGTGGTCGACTCCCACCACTCGCCCAGATCAGCCAGCGCGGTCAGGCCATACTTCGGGTAGGTGAAGCGCGCCTCGTGGATCACGAGGCCGGCGTCGAAACGTCCGTCGCGAATTCCCGGCATGATCTGGGCAAAGGGCACCACCTCGATCGAGGCGGGTGACTGGCCTTGTGCCCACAGCCGCATCAGCAGGTACGCCGTGGTGCGCTCGCCGGGCACGGCGACCCGGGTGCCATCGAGGTTCGCCCGGCCGTCGCGGGTCAGAACGAGCGGCCCGCATCCCCTGCCGAGGGCGCCGCCGCACGGCAGCAGCCGGTAGGACTCGAGCAACCACGGCAAGGCGGCGTAAGAGACCTTGACGACGTCGAATTCGCCGCGCTCGGCGGCATGGTTGGTCACATCGACGTCGGCGAAGGTCAGCACGGTGGCCGGTGCGTCGGCGATCAGACCGTGCGTCCAGGCGTGGAAGACGAAGGTGTCGTTCGGGCAGGGGGAGAACGCCAACGAAAGATCACTCATGTGCACTGCCTTCACTGTTCGGCTCGCCGTCGGGGCTGCTGAGTCGGCCGCGCCGCTCGCTGGGATGCGCATTCAGCTCACCTTGAGGGTATTGATGATCAGGGGCTCGGCCAGCACCGCGTCGAAGGCGGTGGTCAGCGCCGTCAGTGCCTCGGCGATCTGCCAGTCCTCGGTATTGCGAGGTCCGACGCGGTTGGAGATGGTGCGCAGCTCGGCGAACGGGACGGCCATCCGCTCGGCGGCGCGGTAGACCCCGACACCCTCCATCGCCTCGGCAACGGCATCGGGGTGGGCGGCGCGCAGCTCGTCGGCCCGGCCCTGCGAACCGCTGACCGTCGATACCGTAAGGATCGATCCGAGCGTGCCGGACGTCCGGTGCGCGAGATCTCTCACCAGGCGGTCGTCGAGTTCGAAGCGAACCGGTCCCCAACCGAGTTCGGCCATCGAATTGAACCCATTGACCGTCTCCGCTCCGAGGTCGGCATGTACGACGGCGTGTGCGACGGCCACCGAGCAGGGCTCGGCTGCCGGAAAACCACCCGCGATGCCGGCGGAGATGACCAGGTCATAGCCACGGCGCAGAGCGCAGCAGGCAGCCACCGAGGCGGCGGCGACTCCCACGCCACCCGCGATCACGTCGATCATGCCCGCTGGAACCAGGCAGCGGTGCACCTCGATACCCTCGATCATTCCGATCGCCGGCTCACGTCCGGCCACCACCGCGTCCCGCTCGGCGGCGGCGGCGGTCACGATAAGGATGCGGTTCATCGTGCGGTGCTCAGCCGGTGATCGATACGCGGACGATCCAGGTGGTGAGCTGGTTCGAGGGCTTGAGGGCGGAGACCTGGAGGAAGTAGCCGCCGGTACCGTCCGGTACCCGCGTCCGGCTGGTCAGGTCCTTGCTGGTTCCGGGCGTGCCGGCACCGGGCACCGGAGTGTTCTTGCCGGAGCTGTCTTGGGTGAAGGCTGCCGCGACCCAACCGGCGGCCGCCAGATTCTTAGGGACGTCGATCAGGATTGTCGAGCCGGCCACCGCTGACAGATCGCCGATCTTGTGGCCATCCGGGTTACAGGCGCCGGTGAAGACACACGGCTGCTGTGCCTGCACAGCCTTTGCGGTCGAGCCATTGAACACCGTGACGCTGGGCTGCGGCTTGTCACAGGCGGACAGCATCAGCGCCAGCCCCGCAGCAGCGATGCCGCACGCCACCGCGCGGCGACCGCGGCGGGTGGGGGACTGCGGTCGGGCGGCGGGTGTTGGATCGATCGACACGGTCACGCACCGAGATTACCGGGGTGGCGCTGGCGACTCGGACGGGACGGGTGAGCGTGCCGATCGGCGCGCGCGGCACGTTCGCGCAGGGCCATGAACACCGCGACCAGGACGGTGAAGGCGGCGGCGACCGCGAAGCCGAGCTGGCCGTTCTTGGGCGGCAGCAACAAGGCCACGGCGGCACCGAAGACCCACGACAGCTGCAGGAACGTCTCGGATCGGCCGAATGCCGAGGACCGCAACGACTCCGCGACGTCGCGCTGGATGACGGCATCCAGCGACAGCTTGGACAGCGCATTGGCGATCGAGGAGACGAGCATCGCGAAGATGGCCAGCGGCAAGGTGAAGAACAACGCGGCGATCAAGCAGGACAACGCGGTCACGGCGTTGCAGAGCAGGATGATCACCTCTGGTCGCGCCAGTTTGAGTCGACTGCCGATACCGGTACCGAGGAAGTTTCCGGCCCCAGCGGCGATGCCCATGGCGGCCAGGCTGGTCACGGCATGCCAGCCGTGCGAGGTGGATTCGATGTAGAACGCCAGGAAGAGCGTGAGAAAGCCGGCCAGCCAGCGCAGGGCGCTTTCTCCCTGCAGCGCGAGGATTGCGGGCGGGTGGAATCCCCGGACGGCCCAGCTGGTCAGGCGCTGTGGAATCGATTGGCTGACGGTGCTGGTCGTGTTGGCCGTGCTGGACGTGTTGGCCGTGCTCCTCGTGCTGGTCGGGGGCGACGCGGACTGCTCGCTGCGCCCAGCGAGCTTCGCGACGGTGTCCGGCGGCAGCGCATCGATGATCTTGGGCAGCCGGAAGGCATAGAACCCGGTGGCGGAGAAGGCCAGCGCGGTGATCCACAACCCGACGGGATAGGACCCGGTCAGCTTGATGGCAAGTCCCACGATGCCGCCGCCCACCAGGGCAGCGCCGAGGCCGAAGATGCTGAGGCGCCCGTTGGCCTCGACGAGGGTCATGTCGGTGGGCACCAGTCGGGGAGTGGCCGAGGCCCTGATCACCGCGTAGGCCTTGGACAGGACGAGCGATCCGAGCGCGGCCGGAAAGAGGACGTAGAGGTCGGTGAAGTTCGCGGCCATGATGACCGCCAGCACGGCCCGTCCGATCGCGGTGGCTGCCATCACCACGCGCCGGCCGTGCTGCACCTTGTCCAGTGCCGGTCCGATCACCGGGGCGACCACCGCGAAGGGCGCCATCGTCATCAGCAGGTACAGCAGGACGTTGCCGCGCTGCGCCTCGGACGGAGCCGAGAAAAAGACCGTGCCGGCCAGCGCGACGGTGATCATGGCGTCGGCGCCGTAGGACATGACCTGGTTCCAGATCATCGCGGTCAGGCCCGATTCCCGAGCGCCGTCGGCCTGGCTGGCCGAGATCACCTTGTGCGCGACCAGCTTGGAGAAGTACCTGCCCCGGGCTACGACGGCGCGGGTGACCGTCAGATCACCGGTGCCGGTCGGGCGCACCGAGGCAGCCCGTGGCTCACGCGGGTTGCCACCTCGACGGTCAGCTTCGGGCTGTCCTGACGGCGGTGCCTGCCCGGCGCGCGCCTGGTGGTAGGTGGGCTGGGAGAAGCCACCGGTGCCGGATTCGCCCGCGCCGCCGTCCCAGTCGCTACCCATGCCGACCATCCTGCCGCACGTGGGCGACAGAAGGCGGGCAACCGCTCGGGGAATGAGAGACTGGAGCGGTGAGTCTTGCAACGGATCAGGCCAAGCACGCCGTTGACGTCGCCGCAGGGGTTGAGGTCGAGCTGGACGCCGAGTGCGCCGCAGCCGTCGAAATCGCCCGCGCGGCCGCCGTCGACATCGCCCGCAGCGAGGCCGCGGCGAACGAGAGCGGCCAGGTCGGCGCCCATCTGGGGGTCCGCGCCGAGGGCGAGCGTCTGGTTACGCACGCCTTCGAGGCGACCCTGCGCGGCTACCGCGGCTGGTACTGGGCCGTCACCGTCGGACGCGCGCCCGGTTTCGAACCGACGATCGCCGAGATCGTGCTGTTGCCCGGCGAGGGGGCGCTGCGCGCGCCCGCCTGGGTGCCCTGGGCCGAGCGGGTTCAGCAGGGCGATCTAAGCCCCGGTGACGTCCACCCGACGCCTGTGGACGATCCCCGGCTGGTGCCTTCCTACGTCCTGTCCGATGACCCCCAGGTGGCCGAAGTCGCCTTCGAGCTCGGTATGGGACGCCCTCGGGTGCTGTCCCGTTTCGGCCGGCTCGATACCGCCGACCGCTGGTTCGTCGGCGACGGGGGACCGGATACGCCGATGGCCAAGCAGGCACCCGGGCTCTGTGGCACCTGCGGATTCTTCCTGCCGCTCGCGGGCTCGATGAAGGCCGCTTTCGGCGCCTGCGCCAACGAGATCTCCCCGTCGGACGGCCGCGTCGAGCAACCGTCGCCGGGTGATGCCGGGCAGGAC
>JAVEES010000106.1 GCA_030840285.1 Pseudonocardiales bacterium | reverse complement strand
CAGCCGCACCGGCGCAGGCTGCGCCAGTTGCAGGGCGTACACCGCGAAGGTGCTTGCCGAACGGGTGTAACCGTCGATGACGAGTTCGGTCCGCGGGCCGATCACCGCCGGGCTCGGACCGGGATAGCGGCGGCGCGCCAGCGGCAGGTAGAGCCGCGGGTACTCGCACAGCCGGGTACGCAGCAGGTGACGGGCGCGGTGCAGGGACGAGGTCATCGGTTCACCTGCTCAGGGTGCTGCCGCTGGGTTGCGGGATCGGTCGCTGCTCCCAGCAGGGATCGGTACGCGGCAAGGTAACGCCGCTCCTGGTGATCCCACGCGACTTCCTGCAGTACCCGCTGCCGCCCGGCGCGCCCCATCTCCGCACGCCGGACCGGATCATCGAGCAGCGCGTCGATCAGCCGGGCCAGCTCGGCCACATCGGCCGGCGGCGCGTAGGCCGCGGCGTCGCCGGCGAGGATCCGGGTCTCCGGCAGGTCGAATGCTACGAACGGCACGCCGAAAGCCATGTACTCCATGCCCTTGACCGGGGACACGGTCGGTTCGAGATTCGGTTCGATACCCAGGTCGGCACTGGACAGGTAGCCGAAGGCCTCGTCCTCAGCGAGCCAGCCGGGAAAGCTGACCAGCTCCTCGATACCGAACCCGCGCGCCAGGTCGATCGCGGCAGCACGAGATTCGCCATCGCCGACAACGGCGAAATGGCAGTCGGTCCGGCCGATCTCGAGGACCAGGTGACGCACGACCCGCAAGGCAAGCTCCACCTGGTCCTGCGGTCCCATCACCCCGACCCAGCAGCAGAGGAACCGCCGGCCGTGGCGCAGCGCGGGCTGCTTCGGTCGTGGGCCGCAGCGGGCCAGCACGGGACCGTTGCCGACCACCGTGACCTGCTCGGCGGCAAGGCCGCCCCGCTGGATCGCGACCCGCCGCAGCGACTCGTTGACGGTGAGGACGTGGTCCGCGTTGCGGTAGCTAGCCCTTTCCAGCGTGAGCAGCAACCGGTAAACGCGATCCCGGCGTCCGAAGCGGTGCTCGTACAGCTCAGGGGAAAGATCCCGCTGGTCGAGCACGACCTGGCGGCCCAGCAGCCGGAACGGTGCGCTGACGATGAAGAAGATGTCCGGCGTCCCGCTGATCTGCAACACGTCGAAGCCCTCGCGAAACCACACCCGCAGCATGAGCCAGCCGGCCATCAGCAGGGACCAGCCGTACTCGCGCAGGTATCCCAGCTTCGAGGTCGCATCCGGTGTTGCCGGGTATTCATGCAGCCGGACGCCGGGGCCCGCCTCGTTCGCCGGATCTCGCCGGCAGATGACCGATACACCGTAACCCGCGCCGACCAGCGCCTGAACCTGCTTGCGCAGCCGATGATCGCGCGCCAGAGCAACGTTCTCGACCATGATGAGCACCCGGGGCGGCCCGGCGCCGCGCGGCCACATCAGCCGGTCCCGACGAGAATGATGCCGAAGCTCAGGATGAGGCCGGTCAGGCCGAACTGGTAGGGCCCCTGCGGGGTCGAGCGGAACGCCCGCTGGCCAAGGACGAGATAGGTGACCGCCGCCAACGCCGGCAACACCAACCACAGCTGCCATTGCACGTGCGGATGCGCGCTGAGCATCACGACCGCAAGCTGGAGGGAGGCCATCATGCCGTAGGCGAAAGCGACATGGCGCCTGATAGCGGTCTTGTCCGTGAAGGTGGAACCGACGATCGCGGTCAGGATGCCGCCACCGAGGTTCGACAGCCCGTGGATCACCCCGAGCCCGACCAGCAGCGGGCGGCCGTGCGCGCGCACGAACCGCTCGAGGATGGTGCGCATCGGGCCGATCCGGGTCACAGCGGTGAACAGCAACATCACGCCCACCGCGAACCTGATCTGGTGCAACGAACCGATCGCCAGCGTGAGGATGGTCGCCGCCAGCACCGGGGGCGCGGTGTAGATCAGGAACCGGCGCCGGATCGGCTCGAGCGTCAGCCCACCGCTGGTTGCCAATTGCAGCCCGCTGATGACGATGGAGCAGGGCAACAGATACGCGAGGACCAGGTTGAACGGAAGGTCCAGCAGCAACAGGGTCGGCGTCCCGAAAACGAGCAGGCCTACCCCGAAGATGGACTGCACGATCGAGAAGATCGCCACGGTGCCCACGATGGCGAGCACCGGGAGGCTCTGGGGCGCGGCGTCAATCGACATCGTCGCCCTCCGGTAGCCGGCTCAACACGATGTCGTCCTGGCGTACCAGGAATTCGGTCAGCGATCCGCGCCCTACCGGGATCCGCCACTGCTCGCCCTCGATGCCACTGAGCCGGGCCGCCGCGAGCCGGATCATCACCGCGTGGGTCACGGCGGCGACGCATTCGCCCGGGTGCCTGGCACCGATCAGGCGCAGCGCGTCGATCATCCTGGTCTGCGCATCGGCCAGCCGCTCGCCCATCGGGCAGGCTCCCCGGCTGGGCGACGTCCGGTACAGCTGGAATGCCTCGGCGTCATATCGCTGTGCCTCCGCGCTGGTCATGCCCTCCCATGCGCCGTAGTCGACGTTGTTCAGGCCGTGCAGGATGCGCAGGTCTGGAACCCTCGCCTCGTCGGCGATGATCTGCCCGGTCGCGATGGTGCGACGCATCGGCCCCGTGTACACGGCGGCGAGCCCGACGTCCGACAGCAGCCGCGCGGCATCTACCGCGTCCTGATAACCCTGGGCGTCCAGCGGCACGTCGCGCCTTCCCCGGTACCGGTTCTCCACGTTCATCGTGGTCGTGCCGTGCCGGACCACGTAGATCGTGCAGGTCTCGGTCGCCAGCCTGGTGGCGTCCTGCCGCAGCGGTGCCTCGAGTTGTTCAGTCATGTCCCATCCCCCTGTCGGAATTGCGCGCGATCATCCCGGCTCGACCCGGCTCAACCCGAGCTCGCCTCAGTTCCGTTCAACTTCCCGGGCCGCTCTGCCGGTCGGGCGCTGGTAACCGTCGTCATTCCCGAGCCTGGATCGTTGTCCGCCGGAACGAGTGCCAGCGCCGGTTCGGCAAGCCGGGTACGCCGTCCCACGTTGGCCAGCACGCAGCCGATCAACTTGCTGCGGGCCTGATCCAGTTGCCGCACCGCAGCCTGGGTCTGTCCGCGGCTGGTCTTCTTCGCATCGGCCACCAGCACGACCATCTCGACGAGTTCGGTGAGCGCGACGGTGTCCGCGCCACGCAGCACCGGCGGCGCATCGATGATGACGAAGTCGGTGGATCCCCGCAGGCCACCGATCAGACCGCGAAAACGAGGCGCATCGAGAAAGGCCCGGTCATCGCCGATGACGTGACCGGTCGGCAGGATCTGCAGACCGGGGATCGCGGTTGACCGAACGGCGTCGTCGAACTCCGCGTGTCCCTCGATGACACCGGCCAGGCCCTCCTCGTTGTCGACGCCGAACAGCTCGTGCCCCCATGGCCAGCGAAGGTCGGCGCAGATCAGCACCACCCGGCGTCCGGCCTGGGCAAGGGTGACGGCGAGATTGGCGGCCACGACGGTCTGTTCATGGCCGGCCGCACTGGTGAACAGCATCGTCTTGGCGCCGCGCCGCGTTGCCGCTCTGAAGACCCGGGTCCGCAGATCTTGGTACGCCTCCGCCGCGTGCGACCTCGGATCTCGTACCACGACCAGCCGCGCCGTCGGGTCGTACTTGCTCGCGCGCAGCGCGGGCATGACGGCCAACACCGGCGAACCGGCCTGCAACTCCAGATCCGCGGGACCGCGCAAGCCGTCATCGAAGCGGTCCCGCATCATCGCCGTGCCGATGCCCAGGCCCAGCCCGACGACGACGGCGATTCCGATATCCACAACGTGGTTCGGGCTGGCCGGCTTGCTCGGCCGCGCGGCAGGGGTGATGACGGCTGTCTTGCTCGCCTGCGCAGCGTCAGCCAGCGCCCGTTCGGAAGCGGTCCGTGCGGGCGGCTGCAGTTCAAGCCAGTAGGCGACGTAGGAGTCGGCGAGCACTTCGGCACGGCGCTGCGCCTCACCGGGGTTCGGGGAGGCGTACCCGATGCGCAGGATGTGGGTGTTGAGCGGCACTGTCACCGACATGCCGCTCTGCAGTTCCGAGCGAGCTACGCCGAGCACCCGAGCGGCTCCGTCGATCACGATCCCGGAGGACGCGACCTCCTTCTCGGTACCCATATCGGGCAGCTGCGGACTCGTGATTCCCGGCAGCAGGCGCGACTGCACCAGCACGTCGGCATGCGACTTGTAGATGGCGGTGCGGGACAGGGTGAGCATCAGCGCGGCGGCCACCACGATCGCCGTCACCAGCGAGATCCACATCAGGTGGGCGCGGAAGAAGCTCCTGGTGCCGTGCGGCAACCTGGTAACCGTCCGTTCGGGCAAAGGCATTCGCCACGGGCCACCATGGCTGCGGCTGCCTCGATGGCTGTCGTGCCCGGTCTGCGATCCGGCGTCCGTGGGCCGGACCGAGGCGCTGCCATTCCCCGAGCGTGACTCCCCCCGGTCATTGTGGTTCATGGCGCGACCTCCATCGCAGAACTGGTTTCCAGAGTGCTGTCCTGCGATTTCCGCCGGCCAGGTATACCCGTCATCGCCAGCAGCGCGAAGAATTGCTCGGCTGCGCCGCGGTAGGTCAGGTGCGGATCGAAAGTCATCAGCACCGTGATCACCGCGATGGCGACGAACGTGGCCAGGCCCGCGACGGCCGCGGGGGAACGGTCCGCGCGGGCGACCCGCCACGACGTGGATCCCACGACGTGGACGAAATAAATGAAACTCAGCAGCAGCGGTATGCCGCCACCCCAGAGCAGCCAGGTGTAGCCGCTCTCGATCCACACGTAACCGGTTCCCTGGCTGGAGACCGGTACCCGAGCGGACGGACGTACCCCGAAGACGAAGTTTCCATGCGAGAACAGCGTCGGCCAGAAGTAGCCACGAAGGTTCTCCAGGCGCCCGGTCCAGCTGATCGGCAGTCCTGACACCGAGTCGAAGCCGCTGAGCCGGCGCTCGATCACCGGACGCAGGATGACCATTCCGAGGGCTCCGGCCGGTACGAACAGCGACAGCAGGCGTGGGTAGCTGGTCACCATCGCTATGCAGCACACCGCGATGACCAGTCCGATCGCACTGGAGAACTCACCCGCCGACAGGGCGCCGACCACGAACAACCCGGCGGCGATGCCCAAGACGAGTCGGTGCTGACGGCTGAGCAACCACAGCCCACTGACGATCGCCACGCAGAAGACCAGCAGGTCCGCGGTCGCTGCGGGCAATGCGAGGGTGGAGCTGCCACGGGAGTTGTGGAGCAGGTTGCTGTAACCGAACGGCGAATAGTACTTGCTGAGCAGCTGCGGAACCCCGAAGAGCTCACGGGCCTGCAGGATCGCCACCGCCGCCACGACCATCGCAGAGCTCACCGCA
>JAVEES010000088.1 GCA_030840285.1 Pseudonocardiales bacterium | reverse complement strand
AGAGCTACGTGCTCAGCGACATTCCGAGGGCGTATCGCGGGCCGAACGTGTCGGAGTCTGGTCATTGCTGCCGCTCGGCCTCTGCTTCTTACCCGCGTTCGTCTGCATCGGGATCGCGCCGGTGATCATCGGCGTCGCGGGCACCGTGCTGTCCACCCGTGCGCCGTGAGGCGAGCTGATCGAGCGCGCTGCCTCGCCGGTGCTAAAGCCAAGCCGGGCGCGACGCTTCTCAGTTCACCTCGGTGCCATCAAGCCGCCGCCAATTTGCCCGTGGGGAGTCAACCCGCGAGCCGATATCCCCGCTTCACTACGGTTTCGATAATGCGCGAATCATCCAGGCTGGACCGAAGTCGCCCGATCGCTACTTCGACCGCGTGACCGTCCGTGGCGCCACCTGGCAATGCGGACAGCAGTTCGTCGCGGGATATGACGCGGCCGGGCTGATCGGCGAGTTTTCGCAACAGGGCTATCCCGCTGCCGCCGATCGGGATCATGACCCCGTCCAGAACCACCGCCTGGCCGCGAATCTCCAGCCTGCGGTCGGCGGTCGTCAGGGTGACGGCTCGCCGCTGCGGCAGCTCGTCGGAAATGACCTTCACCAGCGCGCCGAGCCGGAATCGCTCCGGTTGCACGACCGGAATCCCGAGCGCGGTCAGCGGTGCGGCAGTCACCGGCCCCACGCATGCGGCCAGAACGTGGCTGTGCAGCGCGCGGAGCATCTCCGAACCGTTACAGCCCTCGGCAACCTTGAGCAGGTTTGAGGTGGCGGCCGCGCTGGTGAAGGCGACCGCGTCGACGCCTCTCGCGGCGATAGTGCCGATCAACTTCACCAGCGGCACCGAGTCCTCAGGCAATACGGATCGGTACACCGGTACCTCGATGACCTCGGCCCCCTGTGCTCGTAGCGCGTCGATGAACCAGGCGAGCGGCTCGCCGTGCAGCTGGACCGCGATGCGGGCGCCCTGCAGCTTGCGTTTCGCCAGGTGGTTGAGCACCTCGATGGTTGATTCGGATTCCGGCGCCCACCGCTCGGCCAGACCCGCCGCTCGTACGGCACCGCGCACTTTCGGGCCACGAGCAATCAGCTCGGACTGCTCGATCACTCCCACGAGATCCTCGCCCAACCCCCATCCATCGGCCGCCTCCATCCAACCCCGGAAGCCGATGCCGGTTGTCGCGACGACGATATCGACGCCCCGGCGCAGGCATTTCCGGGTCGCTTCGCGCAGCAAGGCATCATCAGAAAGCGGGATGATCCGTACCGCTGGGGCGTAGACAACGGCCGCGCCGCGCCGCTCAAGCGCGGCACCGAATTCGTGGCGGCGACGGGCCGCTGTAACGGCAACGGTGTAGCCGGCCAGGGGAAGCAGCCCGTCCGCGTCCGTCGCCTCGTTCGGCTGCATCGCCTCGTTCGGCTGGGTCGGCTGCATCGCCTCATTCATGACGATCCGCTGCGATGCTCAGTCATGGGAAGCCTATTTCTACCTTTCCATTGACAAGACGGACGTCGTAGCGAGGGACGGACACCTGAGGGTGGTCCAGGCAATGGCCCGTCACCAGGTCGAAGACCTGCTTGTGCAAGGGCGATGTCACGGTGGCCGCGCTGCCACGTGTTCCGACGATGCCCCGGGACAATACCGCTGCTCCGCTGAACGGGTCGATGTTGCCGACCGCGAACACGCGGTCATCATAGAGGCGGAACACCGCGATCTGAATTCCGCGGACGAGGGCCGTGACGCCGTGCTCAGGGGTGAGTTCCGCCAGCTCG
This sequence comes from Pseudonocardiales bacterium, assembly GCA_030840285.1. GTDB lineage: Bacteria > Actinomycetota > Actinomycetes > Mycobacteriales > Jatrophihabitantaceae > Jatrophihabitans_A. The sequence goes on along the minus strand of JAVEES010000088.1, from coordinate 2,954 downwards.
CAGACAACATGCCAGTACGTCTGTGGCAAAGGGGACGGTTCCATCGTCGGTTGCGGCTGGTCGGTTGCCAGTCCCATCAGCCGATCACCTCCAGTGCCGATCCGGCCTGGCTCGATCCGGCCTTGCTAGATACGGTCAGCGGCACGGGTCCGACCGGCCGGATCTGGCCGCGTTCGGCACGGAACGAGATTGTCGGGTCCGGCGTGCCAGGAGCGTTGATGAAGGATACGAACCTGCTGAGCCGGTCCGGGTCCTCGAGGACTCCGCGCCACTCGTCGGCGTAGTTCGCGACGTGGGCCGCCATCGCCTCGTCCAGATCAGCACAGATGCCCAGGCTGTCCTCCACGATGACCGATCGCAGGTAGGCGATGCCATCGACGCCGCCGCCCAGGGATTCCACCCAGCTAGCCGTCCGTTGCAGGCGATCAGCCGTCCGGACGTAGAACATCAGGAACCGATCTATGGTGCGGATCAGGGACTCTCGGTCGACATCGATGAGCAGCAGGTTTGCGTGACGCGGCCGGAATCCGCCATTGCCGCCGACGTAGAGGTTCCAGCCGTTCTCAGTGGCGATCACGCCGACATCCTTGCTCTGCGCCTCGGCACATTCGCGAGCACAACCAGAGACCCCGGCCTTGATCTTGTGCGGTGAGCGCAGACCGCGATAGCGCAGTTCCAGATCGATCGCGAGCGTGACCGAGTCCTGTACGCCGTAGCGGCACCACGAGGAGCCGACGCACGATTTCACCGTCCGCAACGCCTTGCCGTAGGCGTGGCCGGACTCGAAACCCGCGTCGACCAGACGGCGCCAGATTTCCGGGAGCTGCTCTACCCGGGCACCTAACAGGTCGATGCGTTGGCCGCCGGTGATCTTGGTGTAGAGCCCGTAATCCTCGGCGATCTGGCCGATCGCAATCAGACCTTGCGGCGTTATCTCACCGCCGGCGATCCGCGGGACCACCGAATAACTGCCGTCCTTCTGAATATTGGCCAGGTACCGGTCGTTGGTGTCCTGGAGCGCCGCCTGTTCGCCGTCGAGGATGTGGCCGGTGTTCAGGCTCGCCAGGATTGAGGCGATCACCGGCTTGCAGATGTCGCAACCCCGGCCAGTGCCGTACCCGCTGACGATCTCGCTGAAGGACCGCAGTTGCATGACCCGCACGATGTCGAAGAGCTCAGCCCTACTCATCGCGAAGTGCTCGCAGAGCGCCTTGGAGATCGCGACTCCGGACTCGGCGAGCAAACTCTTCAGCAGTGATACGCAGGAGCCGCAACCGGTACCCGCCTTGGTGTTGGCCTTGACCTCGCCAACCTCGGTGAGCCCCTGCTCGGTGATGGCTGAGCAGATCGCACCCTTGCTGACGTTGGCACACGAGCAAACCTGCGCGTCGTCGGCGAGTACCAGCCGGTTACCGGTGTCCTCGACATTCGCGATGAGGGCCACCGGATCGCCAGGAAGGTCGCGCCCGACCAGGGTCCTGAGCGTGCTGTACTTCGAGGCGTCGCCGACCAGGACGCCACCGAGCACTGTTTGGGCCTGGTCGTCAACAACGAGCTTGGCGTAGCTGCCCGCCACCGGGTTGCTGACCGCCACCTCCAGCGCACCCTCGGCGCTTGCCATCGCATCGCCGAAACTAGCGACGTCCACCCCCATCAACTTCAGCTTGGTGGACATGTCCGCGCCGGTGAAAGTGGTGCCACCGCCGAGCAGCCGGTCGGCCACCACCGAGGCCATCGTGTATCCCGGCCCGACCAGTCCCCAGATCCGCCCATCCACCAGCGCACACTCGCCTATGGCATAGATGTGTTCATCACTCGTCCGGCAGCCCTCATCGACGGTGATGCCACCACGCCCCCCGACGGCCAAGCCGCAATTGCGAGCAAGCTGATCGCGCGGTCGGATGCCGGCCGAGAACACCACGACGTCCAGATCCAGCTCGGTGCCGTTGGTGAGGGTTGCCAGCAGGCGCTCACCATCGGTGACGATCTGTGCGGTTGACGTTCCGAGGTGGACGGTCACATCGAGCGCTTGGATCAAACTCCTGAGCAGCTGGCCACCACCCTCGTCGACCTGCAGCGGCATCAGCCGGGGTGCCATCTCGACCACGTGCGGCGAGATTCCCAGCAGCCGTAGAGCATGCGCAGCCTCCAGTCCGAGCAGACCGCCACCGACCACCATCCCCGCCGAGCGGCCACGGTTGCGCGAGCGTGCGGCTGCGACCGCGGCCCGGATCCCTTCCAGATCATCGATCGTGCGGTACACGAAGCAGTTCGGAAGCTCGCTGCCCGGCACCGGTGGAACGAATGGATACGAACCGGTTGCCAGCACCAGTGCGTCGTAGGGCAAGACCCGTCCCGCCGAGGTGATCACCTGGCGCTCGGCGCGCTCCACGCTGACCACCTCCTCGTTCACCAGCAGCGCGTAGGAAGCGTCGTCGTAGAAACCGTCCGGGACAAGATTCAAGTCCTCGGCAGTGCTGCCGTCGAAGAAGGATGACAGCGCAACCCTGTCATAGGCCGGGCGTGGCTCCTCGCCGATCACCGTTACCTGCCAAGCCCGATCCGGATCGCCTTCCGCCAATAGTTCGACGAACCGTTGGCCTACCATGCCGTTGCCGACGACCACTAGGTTTCGCTGCCCAGCTGAAAACATCTGAATCTCCTTATCCGGTAAGGGATTGGGCGGGCTCAGCGGCCGTGAGCCAGTCGACAATGGCGTTGACTGTGTCCCGGCAGCCACCGCAGCCGGTGGTCGCCCGCGTGCTCTGTGCCAGTTGTGCGACGCTTCGATTGCCGTCCAGGAAGCTCGCGCACAGGACGCCCTTGGTGACGCCGTTGCACTGGCAGATCGTCGCCCGGTCCGGGATCCGGGTCGGACTTTCCGTCTCCGGTGCCGCCGGTCTGCTGCCGAAAAGCAGGCTCGCCCGGTTCGACGGGATTTCCGCGCCCCGGTC
>JAVEES010000080.1 GCA_030840285.1 Pseudonocardiales bacterium | reverse complement strand
GGCACGGTCACGGTCGCTCGGGGATCCGCCTGGGCCGGACGTGAGCCGCATCGCGCCGAACCCGATCCGGTTGACGGTGAGGTCGCCGAGTTGCCAGGTACGCGCGGTGATCTCCGAAGTCATTTCGACGACCCTATTCGGCCGCCGCCACTGGCCGCCGTATCGAAGCCGGCCCGCCCGTCCTGGAGGCGAGCGAAGTTAGCTGACGTCCTGGGGTTCGGGGCGCGGGGATCCGGTGAGCGCTTTACCGTAGTGCAGGTCGAAGGCGGGTCGCTCGGACCGGATCCGCGGCAGCTTGAGGAAGTTGTGCCGCGGCGGCGGGCTGGTGGTGGCCCACTCCAGCGAGTTCGCGTATCCCCACGGATCGTCCGCCCCGGCCGGTTCGCCGGTGAGCAGGGACTTTACGACGTTCCACAGGAACACCATCGTCGAGACCGCGAGGATGAACGCGCCCACGGTCGAGATCGTGTTGGCGATCGTGAAGCCGTCCGTGGGCAGGTAGTCGGAGTACCGCCGGGGCATGCCCGCGTTGCCCAGCCAGTGCTGCACCAGGAACGTCGTGTGGAAGCCGACCAGGGTGAGCCAGAAGTGCAGCTTGCCCCAGCGCTCGTCCATCATGCGGCCGGTCATCTTCGGGAACCAGAAGTAGATGCCCGAGTAGGCGGCGAACACGATCGTGCCGAACAGCACGTAGTGGAAGTGCGCGACCACGAAGTAGTTGTCCGACACGTGGAAGTCGACCGGCGGCGAGGCGAGCAGCACGCCGGTGAGGCCACCGAACAGGAACGTGACGAGGAAGCCGATCGCGAAGAGCATCGGTGTCTCGAACGTGAGCTGGCCTCGCCACATGGTGCCGATCCAGTTGAAGAACTTGATCCCGGTCGGCACGGCGATGAGGTAGGACAGGAAGCTGAAGAACGGCAGCAGCACGGCGCCGGTGGCGAACATGTGGTGCGCCCACACGGTCATCGACAGCGCACCGATCGCGATGGTCGCGAAGACCAGTCCCTTGTAGCCGAACAGCGGCTTGCGGCTGAACACCGGGAACACCTCGGACACGATCCCGAAGAACGGCAACGCGACGATGTAGACCTCGGGATGGCCGAAGAACCAGAACAGGTGCTGCCAGAGGATCGCGCCACCGGTATCGGTGTCGAACACGTGGGCGCCGAGCTTGCGATCCGCTGTCAACGCCGCGAGGGCCGCCGCGAGGATCGGGAAGACCATCAGCACGAGCAGGCTGGTGATGAGGATGTTCCAGGTGAAGATCGGCATCCGGAACATGGTCATGCCGGGGGCGCGCAGGGTCAGGATCGTGGTGACCATGTTCACGGCGCCGAGGATCGTGCCCAGACCCGAGATGATGAGGCCGACGATCCAGAGATCCGCTCCGGCCCCGGGCGAGTTGATCGCGTCGTTGAGCGGCGCGTAGGCGAACCAGCCGAAGTCGGCGGCGCCACCGGGCGTGATGAACCCGAGCATGACAATCGTGCCGCCGAGCGCGTAGAGCCAGTACGCGAAGGCGTTCAGCCGCGGGAACGAGACGTCGGGCGAGCCGATCTGCAGCGGGACGATGTAGTTCGCGAACGCGAAGACCAGCGGGGTCGCGAACAGCAGCAGCATGATCGTGCCGTGCATCGTGAACAGCTGGTTGTACTGCTCGTTCGACAGGAACTGCAGGCCCGGCCGCGCCAGCTCGGCACGCATGAGCAGCGCCATGGCGCCACCGAGGATGAAGAAGATGAACGACGTGACCAGGTACATCAGGCCGATCGTCTTGTGGTCGGTGGTACGCAGCACGCGCGCGAACGCCGACCCCTTGACCGTCTCCCTGACCGGCCACGGCCGGGTGACGATGGGCGAGGGTGCGATGGCCACCTGGGTGCCTCCTGGCTCCGGTTCACGCGGGCCCGCCTTGCTGGCACTCCGGGCACGCTCCGGCAGCAGAATAGCTCTCCACCCACCGGGCGGCGCTCCGGGGCCTGGCCGGGGTGTCGGGCGGCGGCTTTAGGCTGACGGTCCCGAACCCGCCACTTCGAGGTGAGTAGATGCCGTCGTTCGACTCCGCCCGCCGCCGTCTGCGGCTCTCCGATGGGCACGTGGCCGCGCTCGGATACCTCGCGAACGGCGAGGACGTCCCCGGCGAGCTCGGTGGTGCGGTGGCGGAGCTGGAAACGGCAGGGCTCGCGGATCCGCCGGGCGAGCTGAACCCGCTGGCCGAGGCGCTGGTGGAAGCCCTCGGGGATCCGCTGCTGGTGGCGCACATCGAGGTGACCGGCGAGCACGGGCAGACGATCCACGGGATCGTGGCCGGGCGCGAGATCGTGTTCGCGCACGAGGGCTGGCCCGGCCTGGACGAGTCGGAGTACGTGCCGGTCGAGCCGTCGACGCTGGTCTGGTCGCTGGCGCGGTCGGTGGGACTGATCAGCCGCCCGGTAACCGCGGCGGGGGTGAGCGAGATCACGACGACGATGGGCACGGTGGACGCGGTGTTCGAGGC
>JAVEES010000073.1 GCA_030840285.1 Pseudonocardiales bacterium | reverse complement strand
GATCAGGCGGTCTAGGTCGTACGTGCCTGGGAGGATTTGCCCGTCACGAGGACCGCCACGATAAAGCACCCAGTCGGTCATCTTTATAGCGTAATCGGCTATCTCGCTATGTTTTGGGCTTGTGAACCGCATAGCGCTGAAAAGTCACCTTACTCACACGAGCGCGCGGTGCACTCTGGAACCGGCCGCTAATATCCGAACGTGCGTTCGGATCAGCCAGTCGAGTGGACGCCGAACATCTGCCGCAACGGGCATCGGCTGATACCGCCGAACGTGCTCGTTGCCTGGCTACCGTGCGGATGCGTCGTCGGGAGGTCCGGGCATCGCACCGTGACGTGTCGAACGTGCGGTGCCATCTGGTCCCAGCCCCCTCATGATGCTGCCGCCAGCCGTAGCGAGGAGGACTGGACCTAGCACCGCGCGTAGTAGGACGATGCCCTCCGCCAGGTCATCGTCGTCTGCGAAATTGCACCGGGAGTGAGTTAGTACCGAACCGTTGGCTGTAGCAGTCCTCAGCATCCTCTAGGCCCTCGAACCACTCCCGAAGCTCGGCCGGCCGGCGTGTATCTGCTGTTTCAAGAACTGCTCCGACATTCCCATCGCCAAAGACGCTCTCTGAGGGTGTACGAAATGATGGGGAACCTGCTCGGCGGCTCACTCAGCTGCATCGCGTAACGTTACCTTCATCCCGTAGCTGTGTCGGCTGAGATAACAGCCGCCTTGCGCGTGATTTAGGCGCGCGAGGTGTCTTGTATGTCTGTTTCTTCGAGTAGTACCTGATGCCCCGCTGGTGGGCTGACCAGGTCGCAGTCCTCGCCCGCGAACTCGCGAGACAACCGGATCTGCCGTCGACGTTGAACGCCATCGTCGGGCACGCCAGCAGGTCGATAGAGGGCGCCGAGTTCGCCGCAATCACCGTCACGGGTCCCAGCGGCATTGTCTTCCGGACGATCGCCTCGTCCGACGACCTGGCGATGCAGGTCGACCAGATCCAGTACGACTCCGGCGAGGGCCCATGCCTCAGCGCCCTCGCAGAGGGTCTGACCATCCGAAGCGATGACATCACCACAGATGAGCGGTGGCCGAAGTTCGGGCCGGCGGCACACGACCTGACCGGCGTGATGAGCATGCTGTCGCATCCGCTGGCACTGGAAGAGGATGACACCCTCGGCGGCCTGAATCTCTATTCGAAGAAGCCCGCAGCCTTCGATTGGGACAGTGCCAGTGACCTGACTGTGCTGGCCACTCACAGCGCGATCGCGATGGCCAGCGCTAGCGCGCACGAGCAAAGCCAACACCTTCAGCAGGCGCTCGAGAGCAACCGCACTATCGGTATAGCAATCGGCATCCTGATGAACAAGCATCTGATCACCCGGGAGCAAGCATTCGATGCCCTGCGCGTGGCAAGCCAGCATGGACACCGCAAGCTCATCGACATCGCGACCGACGTGATTGAAAGCGGTCAGCTGGTCCTGCCACCGCGGAGACCCTCCAACCAGTAACGATCAAAGGAGCGATGGCTACCCGCGCTACGCCGTCTCGATAGATGTGCGCTCGACCAGCGCGTCCACGACGTCGGTGGCGACATCATCTTTCTTCGCGTCTTTCGCGGCTTGTTCCTGGTTGACTTCCACGCGGGCCGCCTGCCATGCCGACCAGTGGCCGGATACGAGGGCCCAAAGACTCAGAGCTGAGACGTACACAACGGATTTGACCCATCCGGTCATCAGGCTGACCGGGATCATGACGATCCACAATATGGTGAGCCAGCCGTTGACGCGGCGCATGAATACCGGGTCGCCCTGTATCGCTGCCCACAAGGACTTCGCGATATTCACTGCGATTTCTCCAACATCGGATTGTTGATCATGTAGCGAGTCATACCGGTCGACCGCTTGTCCTCAGCCTCGGCACGACGCCGCACAGCAAACTCTTATCAGCGACGTTCAGCCGTGGCCAGTGGCGTTCTGGTCGATCTCTTCGGCAAATGCTCAAGAGAGATCGGCGCGGGCGACACCCCGGACGCTGGCTGTTTAGCGGACTCCCTGGCTGTCTAAGGCCGGAGTGACGCCTGTCCTTTCTAACCGGTTTGTGCTGATCTTGCAACCGGGCAACTCCGGATACGAACCGCCCCGCTGCCCCGACCGTGAGTCAGGTGTCCAGGACCCCGGTGTAGAGGACGTCATCGGCGACCTCACGCACTTTGCGGTGGGTCTTCTGGCTGGCCGAGCGCAGCAAGTCGAACGCCCCCGCCCGGTCATCGACGTGCTGCTCCTGCAACCGGGCGATGTCTGCCCGGTCCTGGCCGGCCTGCTGTTCCAGACCCGCGATGGCGTCCTTGTCCAAGCGCGCCTGACGCTCCAGACCTGCGATACGGTCCCGGTCGCGCTGTTCCAACTGCTGGTCGTGCATCCTCACTCCGCTAATTCTGAGGCCAGCCGAACCCGCTCTGCCCGGGAAGCCGACACCGACACGGCATCCTAACCGCGCCGCCCGACCCGCCGCCGCCCCGCGGCTCACTGGCTAGGGGGTCTCAACAATCCTTCGACCACCGCCGACGTGTGGCACACTCCGCGCCATGACATCCGCTGTTCAATTCTTCATCGACAACCAGCCGTTCGGCTCGCCGGTCGAGGGCCCGGTTCCTCGGCAGGATGATGAGGTCGAGCTTGACAGCAAGCGCTACAGGGTCCGCCAAGTTGTGATCGCCTACTGGCTCAGCGGCAACGGCAACAGCGTCGCCAATGTCTACGTGGACCCGGAGGACTACGACATCACGAAGAGCTTCCGCTGAATCTATTTTTCCCCGCCAGCAAAACGGCCAGCCTCCCGATGATGGGAAGCGGGCCGCTCTCGGCGCTTAGCGGCGGCCGGTGATCGCGGGCGGCTCTTCGCCGGCGAGGTAGGCGTCCATCCAGTCGATGTGCGACCGCCACGTGCCACCCCGCTTCCGCTGATGGCCCCGTAGTTCACCCGTTCGGAGCAGCTCGCCGACCTCTTCGACGTTCATGTCGATGTAGGCGGCGATGGCGGCGGTGCCTTTGATCCACGGCGAGCGCGGGTCACGTTCCTGCGGGATGCGTTGAGTCATGAGTCAGGACCCTATTCCCGGCGCCGCGAAATTGCGGCAAAAGCGGACTGGCTGTGCCCGATGGGGTCTCAACAACCCTTAGACCCTGAAGGTTGGCGCAAACGGTGCAGCGTTCCTGAACGCTCATGGCGAGCGCTCTCGGCTGCTGCTAGTCGCCGCCTCCTGCTTCGCGACGTATTCGGCGACGGAGGACGTGTAGTAGACGACCCGCCGGCCGATCTTGAACGACTCCGGCCCGTCCATGCCGGTCATGCGCCAGTAGCGCAGCGTCTCCGGGGTAACGCGGAGGATCTCGGCTACTTCGGGGATTGTCAGCAGGGGATCGTTCGGCCTCATTGTGTGGTCAACCTCGAGGCGTCGTTCTGGCGACGGGGCTCGCAGGAGAGGGCACCAGCGCGTCCCCTCTCGACAGGTGACGGAAGCTACGCTAGGACAGCGGAGTCGATCTG
>JAVEES010000072.1 GCA_030840285.1 Pseudonocardiales bacterium | reverse complement strand
CTTCTTCGACGCCAGCCGCTGATCGGCGTTCGGACGGGTCACCGTCTCCAGACGCTCGTCCTGACCTCGACGGGTCGGCGCGTACGCCTCATCAGCCATCCCGGCTGTGGGCTCGAAGTCGAATACGAAGTCGCCGATGGTGACTGTGGCGCCCGGCATCGCGCCCAGCTTGGCCAGCTCCTGCTCGACGCCGAGCCTCGCGAGGCGATCCGCGAGGTATCCGACCGCCTCGTCGTTGTCGAACTGCGTCTGGCGCACCCAGCGTTCGGGCTTGCTGCCTCGCACGATGAAGGTGTCGGGCTCGCTGGGGTCAGCCGTGACCGTGAAGCCTGAGTCATCCACCGCTTGGGGCCGTAGCACGATTCTGGCCGGCTCGATCGCGTCCTGCTCGGAGCGGTGCTGCTCGACCATCGCCGCGAGGGCGAACGTCAGCTCGCGAAGGCCCTCGTGTGAGACCGCGGAAATGCCGAACACCCGGTAGCCACGCCCGGTGAGCTCCTCGGTGACGAACTCGGCCAGCTCCCGTGCCTCGGGTACGTCGATCTTGTTCAATGCAACCAGCCGTGGCCGGTCGAGCAGCTCCCCCAGGGTCGACTCGTACTGTCCCAGTTCGGCCTCGATGGCCTCCAGGTCGCTGATCGGGTCACGCCCGGGTTCGAGGGTGGCGCAGTCCAGCACGTGCAGCAGGACGGCACATCGCTCGATGTGCCGCAAGAAGTCAAGCCCTAGGCCCTTGCCCTCAGCGGCGCCCGGGATGAGACCCGGCACGTCGGCGACGGTGAACGTGGTCGCGCCCGAGCTGACCACGCCGAGGTTGGGGACGAGCGTGGTGAAGGGGTAGTCGGCAATCTTGGGGCGGGCAGCCGACAGCGATGCGATGAGCGAGGATTTGCCTGCCGAGGGAAACCCGACCAGACCCACATCGGCCATCGACTTCAGTTCCAGCACGACGTCGAAGGCCTCGCCCGGCTCGCCCAGCAACGCGAACCCAGGTGCCTTGCGACGGGTCGATGCCAGCGCGGCGTTGCCGAGACCCGCCCGGCCACCCTGCGCTACGACGAAGCGGCTGCCAGCTCCGGTGAGGTCGGCCAGCACCTCGCCGTTGACGTCATGCACCACGGTTCCGTTCGGGACCTGCAGTTCCAGGTTTGCGCCGTCCGCGCCCTGACGATGCTTGCCTGCACCGGGGCGGCCGTTGCCGGCCTTCTGATGCGGGTGGTGATGAAAGTCGAGCAGGGTGTGAACTTGCGGATCCACGACCAGGACGACGTCGCCGCCCCGCCCGCCGTTACCGCCGTCAGGCCCACCAAGCGGCTTGAACTTCTCGCGATGCACGGAGGCACAACCGTGGCCACCGTTTCCGGCGGTCACATGAAGGACCACCCGGTCGACAAAACTCACACTTCCCATGAGGGTCGAGTGCTCCTTCCTGTGCTCAGCCGCCGACCGGATAGTCAGCGGAATTGGTATGTCCTGCGGTCGTCCTGACGCGTCATGCGCATCCCGAGCCCGAGGATCATTCAGAGGCCTCAACGCAGCTAAGCGGGCCCCGGATTCCCGGGTGCCCGCTTAGCGCGTGAAGATTGGGTCGTGCCGACGGGCTCTCAGGCCTCGGTCGGGACGATGCTCACCGTCTTGCGACCGCGACGGGTTCCGAACAGGACGTTGCCGTGGGCCAGCGCGAACAGCGTGTCGTCACCGCCACGACCGACCAGCTCGCCCGGGTGGAACTTGGTGCCCCGCTGGCGCACGATGATCTCGCCCGCGTTGACCAGCTGACCGCCGAAGCGCTTGACGCCCAGTCGCTGGGCCGCCGAATCGCGACCGTTGCGGGACGAAGACGCACCCTTTTTATGTGCCATGAGTTACTTGCCTCCGTTGGCGGCCGAGCCGCTCTCGATGCCGGTGACCTTGACCTGGGACAACTTCTGTCGGTGGCCGATTCGCTTGTGGTAGCCGGTCTTGTTCTTGTACTTGTGGATCTTGATCTTCGGACCCTTGATCTGACCGAGGACCTCACCGGTGACCGAGACCGCGGCCAGCGCGGCGGCGTCGGTCGTGACGTTCTCGCCGTCAACGAGCAGGATGGCCGGCAACGCGACGCTGCCGCCGGCGGCTACGTCGAGTTTTTCAACGGTCACGACGTCACCGACAGCGACCTTGTACTGCTTGCCGCCGGTTTTGACGATGGCGTACATCGTGAATTCACTCCTGTCGAACAGCTATCGAGATCTAGGTGCGGCGAGCGCCGCTCCGGGTTCGGAACGGAGTCCGAACCGACAGTGGGCGCCCACTACGCAGTAACGGCCCACCAACCGTGCTGTGGGCCGTAGTACAGATTACGGTACGAGACCCTGTGCAGGCAAAGCGGCTACGCCTCGCCCCCCGCACCCGATCGCGCGACCTCGCCCGAACCGGCCACGGACACGGCTGCGGGCGGTCCGGCGGGACGGCTGGCTGACCTACGGCGCCGTGGCCGAGGCGTCCGGGCGGCTGGCTCTGACGGCTCGCTGAGCGTCGTGGCCGACTCGCGTTCGGCCGTAGAGGCCGACTCGCGTTCCGCCGTCGAGGCCGACCCGCGTCCGGCGTCCCTCGCACGGCCGTTCCGGCCGCCGATGCGCCCGGCAAACGCAGCCGTTTGGGGCTGCACTGCCTCGGCCTGA
>JAVEES010000052.1 GCA_030840285.1 Pseudonocardiales bacterium | reverse complement strand
CGAACGCAAGTACGCGGTCCTCAAACGGCTGGGGGCCACAGCGCTGCCGAGGCACGTGCTGCTGTTGGGCAAGACCGGCGCGGTGCTGATCCTGCAGGTCGTTCAGGTGGTGCTGATCTGCGCGTTCGGCGCGCTGCTGGGCTGGCACCCCTCGGGCAATCCGATCTGGGCCGCCCTGCTCATCGTGGTCGGCACCTTCAGCTTCGGCGGCCTCGGGCTACTGCTCGCGGGCACGGTCCGTGCCGAGGTGACGCTGGCGGCGGCGAACCTGATCTGGCTGGTGCTGCTCTTCTGCGGCGGGATCGCGAGCCCGCTGTCCAGGTACCCGCGCGCTGCCCGCGACGTGCTGCAGTACCTGCCCTCGGCGGCGCTGTCCAATGGTCTGCATCTGGTGTTGCAGGATGGCGGCGGATTGCCGGTGCGTTCGCTGGTGACCCTGCTGGTGTGGGCCGGCCTCGCTCTTCCCGCCGCCGCCCGGTGGTTCCGATGGGAGTGACCAGCACGCTGCCCGCGTCCGGGACACGTGCGATGTTGACGCTGCCGCGGCTGGCCCTCGCGTCGGTGATCGTGAACGTGATCATCGTGGTCACCGGCGGCGCGGTGCGCCTGACCGGCTCCGGCCTGGGCTGCCCGACCTTCCCCTCCTGCGGCGACGGATCCTTGATTCCAACCCGCGCGTTCGGTGTACACGGGATCATCGAGTTCACCAACCGCCAGCTCACCTTCGTAGTCGTTGCCGTCGTCATCGCCACGCTCGTCGTGGCGGTACTGGATCGTCGCGAAATCAGGCTCGCCCTGCTGCTGGCGGCAAGCATTCCGGCTCAGGCCCTGCTGGGTGGGATCACCGTCCTGACCCACCTCAACCCGTGGACGGTGGCTGCGCATTTCATGCTGTCGATGGTGATCATCGCGGTCGCCTTCGCCCTGTGGTGGCGGGTATCGGATCACTCGTCGGTGCCGGTGTCCCCGCCGGTCCGGCTGGCCGGCCGGCTGATCACCGCACTGACGGTCGTGGTCCTGATCCTCGGCACCGTAGTCACCGGCAGCGGACCGCACGCCGGTGATGCCGACACCTCCGGCAAGGTGCATCGAACAGGGCTGGACGTGGGCTCGATGTCGCAACTGCACGCCGACGCGGTGATGCTGCTGATCGGCGTCTCCATCGGCTTCGCCGTGCTGCTCGGGGCAACCGCTGCCGCCCGAACGCTGCAGTCCGCTGCCTGGCTGCTCGTCGCGGTCGAGCTGTCCCAGGGGCTCATCGGCTTCGTCCAGTACTTCACCCACTTGCCCGCCGTGCTCGTCGGCCTCCACATGCTGGGCGCCTGCCTGGTGTGGCTCGCGGCGTTGGCGGTCGCTTGGCGGACGAGCTCTGTCAAAGCCTCGAACTGACCGATCGGGAAGAGCCAACCGAGGTCACGGGTTGCACTGAACGTGACCATCCCGCTCTCAGTGCTTGACCTTGCACCTGTCGATTCCCGTCGCGACACCACGGAGGCGCTGCAATCCACGACGGCGCTCGCCCAGCGAACCGAGGAGCTGGGTTACCGGCGGTTCTGGGTTGCAGAGCATCACAACATGCCGGCGATCGCATCCTCGAGCCCGGCGGTGCTCATCGCTCACCTGGCTGCCTCCACGCAGCGAATCCGGGTGGGCTCCGGTGGGGTGATGCTTCCCAACCATGCCCCGCTGGTGGTCGCCGAACAGTTCGGCACGCTGGCCTCGCTGCACCCTGGACGCATCGATCTAGGCATCGGACGTGCACCTGGCACGGACCGCCGAACCGCCTTCGCGCTGCGCCGGACCATCGAGGGACTGTCGGCAGAGGACTTTCCGAACGAGCTCGCGGAGCTGATCGGCATGCTCGCCGGCGATCCGGAGCGGTTGGCCGCGGTGCCGGCACCCGCACAGCTTCCCGAGGTCTGGCTGCTGGGTTCGAGCGGCTTCAGCGCTCAACTGGCCGGATCGCTCGGGCTGCCGTTCTCGTTCGCGCACCATTTCTCCGCCGCTAACACCGAGCCCGCGTTGGAGCTCTATCGCAGCTCGTTCCGGCCGTCGCAGTGGCTGGAACGGCCCCACACGATGATCGCGGTCAACGTCACGTGCGCCGACACGGATGCCGACGCCGAGCGCTTGGCGCGTCCGGGCTGGCTGTCCTTCCTGAGGTTGCGGACGGGACGGCCGATCGCTCTGCCCACCGTCGAGGAGGCGGCGAGCTATGAATTCACCGCGGCTGAGTCGGCATTCGTCGCCGAACGCCGCCAGGGCCAGGGCATCGGCTCGCAGCAGACCGTTTCCGCCCAGCTGGCCGAGCTCATCGAGCGCACCGGGACGGACGAACTCATGGTGACCAGCCAGATCTATGACCTCAAGGACCGGCTGCGCTCCTATGAGTTGGTGGCTGAGCTCTTCGCCGCCCGCTCAGAAAATTCTGTCAGCGAAGCGTGACGTTCACCAGGCTCAGCACGATCGCCACGCCATCCGGGCCGGCCAGCACGCTTCGCAGCGTGAGGCCGTTGGGCAGCCCGCTCAGCGACAGCGGCGGCAGCACCCCGGCGAACTGATCGGTTATCCACTGCGGCACGCCGACGTTGCCCAGGTCCACCTGCGGATCCTCGAAGCGGATCGCGTTGCCCGATGCCACGACCGGCACGGCGCTCACCGAGCCGGTGAACGACTGCCCCGCCGCCGTGACCGTCTTGCTCGCTTTCACTCGACCGGACGAGCCGCCGGTTTTACCGGCCCAGCTCACCGCTATCCCCGCTGCCTTGGACAGATCCGGATAGCTGATGATGGCGTGCCCGGTTCCTGATCTGGCGGTCGCCGATGACAGATCCCTGGCGACCGTCAGGCCCTTCAACCGGGCAGTCAAGCTCGCGATCCGGACCTTCCGCGACGCATCGCCGACCACCAGCCCGGACGCCTTGACCGTGACGTCGTCGAAACGGCGTGCCGCCAGCTGGGTGAGAAAGGGGAAGCCGCCGATCCTGATCGTCGGCTTCGCGGACAGCTGCTGGCTGGACTGGAACCGGTCCGCCGCCGCCGACTGGGTGAACCAGCAGGCTGCCCGATCGACAACCACGGCAAGCAGCGCGAGCACCACGAGCACGCCGAGCAACCCGCGCAGCGGGCTACGACGCCGCGGGATACGACGCCCTGGCCGAGCCGGCGCGCCACTCATAGCAGCCGGCTCACCGAGTAGATGATCAGCCCGACGATGGAGCCGACCACGGTGCCGTTCAGCCGGATGAACTGAAGATCACGTCCGACCTGTAGTTCGAGGCGGCGCGAGGTCGATTCGGCGTCCCAGCGCGCGACCGTGTGAGTGATCACGCCGGTTATCTCGCCCGAGTAGTGCTGCAGCACATGTCCCATGATGGCAAGAACCCAGCGATCGCACTTCTCCTGGAGCTCCGGGTCGTCGCGCAGCGCCACTCCGGTCTGCCGGATCACCGATGCCGCGACCCGGCGCAGTTCGGACTCGGGATCGGCGGCGGCCCGCAGTACCGCCTCCTTGAGCGGCAGCCACAGCGACGCCAGCGCCGTCCGGACGGCTGGGTGGTCGAGAACTTCCTTCTTCCACCGCTCAAGACCGGCGGCCGCTTCGGGATCGGTGTGCAATCGCTCGGCGTACTCGCGCAGCCGCTCGTCGAACTGCCGCCGAAGGGCGTGATCGGGGTCCTCGGCGACATCTGCGAGGAACTTCCGGACGCCGGCGAACAGCCGGTTGAACAGCCGCTCGTCAATCCATTCCGGGACCCAGTCGGGCGATTCGTCGGCTACCCGCTGGCGGAAGACCTCGCGGTTCTCGTCCAGGAATCGGCGTAACCCGTGCAGGCCGTGGGTCAGCAGAATCTGGTGCTGGTTGCCCTCGACCGCCAATTCGAGCACGCGGGCCACCACCGGGGCCGCGGGCAGTCGGCGCAGCTGAGCCTCGGCGAATGCCTCGACCGCGGACCTGATGTCCTCGTCGGCGAGCACCGTGTTGGCGCCGGCGATCACGTTGCCCAGCTCAGCCGCCAACTGCTCGGCCCGTCCGGTCTGCGCGAGCCACTCGCCCACGCGCCGAGGGATATTCGCGGCCAGAACCCGCGGGCCGACGACCTCGGCGGTCAGGAAGTTCTCGTGCACGAACTCACCGAGGCTCGCGCCGATCTGGTCCTTCTTGCGCGGGATGATGGCGGTGTGCGGGATCGGCAGGCCCAGCGGATGGCGAAACAATGCCGTCACCGCGAACCAGTCCGCGAGGCCACCGACCATGGCAGCTTCGGCCGCGGCTTGCACGAACGGCCAGCCGCCATGACCGTCACCGATGACGACGCAGCACACGTATACGACCGCGGCGAACACCAGGGCCCCGATCGCCACCGCCTTCATCCGGCGCAGCGCACTGCGTCGCGCCGCGTCGGCGGCGCCCGGCACGGTCGGGACGAGGCTGGCTTGCCGGGAGCCCGCGCTCGCCGCGGTCTGATCGACAGCCGGCACGTCAGACGCTCCTCAGCCCAACCGAGCCAGGATCGCCGTGGCGAGTCGCTGTGCCGCCGCGGGCTCGACGTCGAGGAACAGAGAGGGCTCGGTCAGCTCTGCCTCGATCACGACCGGGCCGTCGTCGCTGGGAATCAGGTCGATGCGGGCATAGAGCAGAGGGCCGTCCGGTGCGAGCTGGTCGAGTGCCCGTCCTGCGGTGTCGAGTTCGGCCGCCGATGGCCGGCAGGGCGAGATGTTCTCCTCGATGAACAGCGACGGCCCGTCAACCTCGAAGCTATCGCCCTGGCCGAGCATCCGACCCTTGCGAATCGAGTGACTGAACTCGCCGTCCAGGAAGATCAGCGCAGTCTCCCCCGCCGTATCGACACCGGCAAGATACGGCTGGATCATCAGCGTCCGGCCGGCGCCGTGCAGCTGTTCCGCATGCTTGGCCGCCCGATCCAAGTCACCGGCCTGATCCGCGGCGAACCGGCCGGCCCCGCGGGAGCCTGCGCCCACGGAGGGTTTGATGACGAACTCACCCGCTTCGGGCAGCAAAACCTCCTCGCCGGGTTCGACGAACACCGTTGGTACGACCGGAACACCCGCAGCGGCCAGCGCGCGAAGGTAGACCTTGTCGGTGTTCGCCGCGACGACCTCGGCAGGATTGTGCAGGCGCGGAACGCTTGCCAGCCAGGCGAGGAAGTCGGCGCGTCGGGCGCTGTAGTCCCAGGTCGAGCGGATCAGCGTGAGGTCGAAGGAGTCCCACTCGACAGCGGGGTCAGACCACGACACAACGGTGGGCTGCACGCCTTGCACGTGTAAATGATCGAACAGGGGACCGTCACCGCGGTCTCCGTCGGGCAGCAGGGCATCGCAGGTGGCAATCGCAATTCGGTGGGTCACCCGGGCGATCCTACGGGCGCCGTCCGCTGTGACCTGTTCCGCGCGACCCGGGTGACCGGCAGCGCGGCACACTTGGCTGGCCTACCCTCGATGGCGACCGCAACGTCGAGCGACCGGCCGAGGAGAGACACGTGCGACGAGTACCGGGCAGCCGCCCGTGGCGCGCCGCAGCGATCAGGCTCCTCGCGGTGGCCATCATCGCGTTACTCGTGGGCGCCGCCTGGCAGGCCGTCGGCCGGTATTCGAAACCACCGGATCGCAAGGGCTCCCCCGCGTCGCAGACCACCGTGGCGCTCGGAGACGTGCTGACCAGGACGACGGTCGTCGGATCGCCGATCAAGCGTGCCTCACCGGATGCGGTGATGGTCGGGCAGAGTGCCGGGGTCAGACTGCTGTCCTACGGTTTCGTGCCCAGCTACGGCCAGGGTGCGGCGCTGCGGGCGGCGCCGGCGGGCCGGCGCCTGATCGCATTCACGGCGGTGCCGACAGCCGGTGAGGACGGCCAGGCGCAGCCGATGTTGTCGCTGCGGGTGGGGACGACCGAGCGGGGACCGCTGGTCGTGACCAAGGACTACGTCGTGGCCTCGGTAGCCTCCGGCGAGTCGAACGTGGCGCTCGTCCTGACCAACGGTGATGTCAAGCAGAGCATCTCCCTGATCACCGGACTGCCCAGCCGGTCGAACCTCGATGTGTGCACCCGCGCGCACCGCGGCGCCACGGTCAACGCGGCGCGCAAGGTGACGGTGAAGGTAACCGACAAGTCCGGACGCAGCGGAATGACCAGCGGGACGCTGACGGTGCGAGCTGTTTCGCTGACCTACTGGGGTGCCGACGGCTCGCGGCCATCCTCGACCGGCCGGGCGCTGCTGCACATCGAGGCGACCGTCAAACTGGCCGGCGACCGGGAGGGCTACGGGGCCGAGCCGGGGCTGCTGTCCGTGACGGCACCGGGCGCCACCGCTGGCCCCGCTCGCAACGCCGCCGCCGACAGCCATGCCGAGGTGGACGCTGTGACCGACGTGCCCGCTGACATCACCACCGGAACCATCCATTACGCCGGGACGATTCGCACAGCTACCGGCACCATCGGCGTCGTGACGCCAATCAGCGTGCCGTTCTCGATCCCGGCAGGCTGACGCCGAACCGGCGGCCGGCTCAGCGCAGGAAGGCGTCGATCGCGACCGCGACGAATACGGCGGCGAGATAGCTGTTCGACAGGTGGAAGAGCCGCATGGGCTTGCCCGCTGTACCCGCGCGGGTGGCGTTGAGAAGCCGGTGCGCCTCGACCAGGAAGGTGGCGCCGGCGACCGTAGCGATCACGCCGTACACCCAGCCGGTGACCAGCGGCCACAGGATCAGCGAGGTGGCGACGGTGACCCAGGCGTAGCCGACGATCTGGCGGGCCACCGTGATCGGTGAGGCGACTACCGGCAGCATCGGGACGCCGGCCCGCGCGTAGTCGTCCTTGTAGCGAATCGCAAGAGCCCAGAAATGCGGCGGCGTCCAGAAGAACACCACCGCGAACAGCACGACCGGCGCCCAGGCCAGTGAGTCCGTGACGGCGGCCCAGCCGATCAGGACGGGCATGCAACCCGCGGCTCCGCCCCACACGATGTTCTGAGAGGTGCGCCGTTTCAGCAGCATCGTGTAGACGACGACGTAGAAGGCGATGGCCACCGCGGTCAGACCGGCCGCCAGCGCGTTGGTGAACACTCCCATCAGGCCGACCGCTACCAGGCCGAGCAGCAGCCCGAAGATCAGCGCTCCGGTCGGCGAGACGTCGTGGCGGGCAAGGGGGCGATGCCCGGTACGCCGCATCAGCGCATCGATGTCGCGGTCGATGAAACAGTTCAGGGCGTTGGCGCTGCCGGCGGCGAGCGTTCCGCCCACCATGGTGGCGACCACGGTCTGCCAGGAAGGCAGTCCGCCGGCCGCCAGCACCATCGCCGGCAGGGTCGTCACCAGCAGAAGCTCGATGATCCGAGGCTTGGTCAATGCGACGTAGGCGCTGAGCGCGGACTTGAGCGGTCGTGCCGAAACGTCCCGAGCGCCGGCCTCGACGGGGGCAACGGGCGTTTGGGTCACCCGCTCAGGGTAACCGCCTGCGCGCGGCTTCCCGGCACGCGCTCCCGAGTCGCGTGATCAGCCTCCCCCAAGCGGCCGCCACGCCGTTGAACACGTTGGAAAAGGTAAAAGAACCGGCAACCCGCACGCGACGCCGAACTGAAAGCGATTAGGCTCGACCCTGAAAATTGCATGCGTCCGTAGATCGGGAGAGGCACGTGACCAAGACGTCAGAAACGCCGGCCGAAGTAGTCCAAACACATCCGCAGTGGTGGACAGATCTGGACACCAAAGCCGTGGACACCGCACGCCTGCTGGCTGCCGACGCGGTACAGAAGGTCGGCAACGGACATCCCGGCACCGCGATGAGTCTGGCACCGCTGGCCTACCTGCTGTTCCAGAAGGTCATGCGGCACGATCCGACCGATCCCAACTGGGTGGGCCGCGACCGTTTCGTCCTGTCCAACGGACACTCCTCGCTCACGCTGTACATCCAGCTCTATTACAGCGGTTACGGTCTCGAGCTCGACGACCTGAAGTCCCTGCGTACCTGGGGTTCGCGCACGCCCGGCCATCCGGAGCACGGGCACACCGTCGGCGTCGAGACCACGACCGGCCCGCTCGGACAGGGGGTTGGCAACGCCGTCGGAATGGGCTTCGCGTCACGCCGCGAGCGCGGGCTGCTCGACCCGGATGCGGCACCAGGCAAGTCGGTCTTCGACCACCACATCTACGTCTTCGCCGGCGACGGCGACCTCGAAGAGGGTGTGTCAGGTGAGGCCTCCAGCCTGGCGGGGCACCAGCAGCTGGGCAACCTCATCATGTTCTGGGACGACAACCACATCTCGATCGAGGACGACACCGACGTCGCGTTCTCCGAGGAGGTCCTCAAGCGCTACGAGGCCTACGGCTGGCATGTCCAGCGGGTCGATTCAGGTGAGGACGTCGTCGCACTGGAGCAGGCCATCGAGGCTGCCAAGGCCGAGACCGATCGACCGTCCTTCATCGCGGTCCGAACCATCATCGGCTGGCCGGCACCGAACAAGCAGAACACCGGCAAGGCGCATGGCTCGGCGCTCGGCGAGGACGAGGTCCGCGCCACGAAAGAGATCCTGGGATTCAGCCCCGACGTGCACTTCGCTGTGGACGCCGAGGTCATCGGCCATGCCCGCAAGGTGGTCGAGCGCGGCCGCGAGGCGCATGCGGCCTGGCAGCCTGGCTTCGAGAGCTGGGCTGCGACCAATGCCGAGCGCAAGGCGCTGTTCGACCGCATGGTTACCCGTACCCTGCCCGATGGCTGGGCCGAAAGCTTGCCGGTCTTCCCGACCGAGAAGGACGGCAAACCCAACTCGCTGGCGACCCGGGCCGCCTCCGGCAAGGTGCTGAGCGCACTCGCCCGCCCGCTTCCGGAACTCTGGGGTGGTTCGGCGGACCTGGCCGAGAGCAACAACACCACCATGGAAGGCGAGCCCAGCTTCGTCCCGTCCAACCACCAGACGAAGGCCTGGCCGGGCGGCCCGTACGGCCGGACGCTGCACTTCGGCATCCGCGAGCACGCGATGGGTTCGATCATGAACGGCATCACGCTGCACGGCGGTACCCGGGTCTACGGCGGTACCTTCCTGGTCTTCAGTGACTACATGCGCCCGCCCGTGCGGCTCGCGGCCCTTATGAAGTTGCCCGTCACCTACGTCTGGACCCACGACTCGATCGGTCTGGGCGAGGACGGGCCGACCCACCAGCCGATCGAACATCTCGCGGCATTGCGCGCCATCCCGGGACTCGACATCGTCCGTCCGGCTGATGCCAACGAGACGGTGGTGGTCTGGAAGACCATCCTGGAGCACAACGACCGGCCGGCCGGCCTGGCCCTGTCGCGCCAGGGCCTGCCGGTGCTCGACGCGAGCAAGGTCGTCGATGCGAGCAAGGGAGGCTACATCCTGGAGGAGGCGTCTTCCGGGGTCCCGAGCGTGATCCTGATCGGCACCGGTTCGGAGGTCTCGCTGGCGCTGACCGCCCGTGAGCGCCTCGAGGCAGCCGGCACTCCCACCCGGGTCGTGTCAATGCCATGCATCGAGTGGTTCAACGCGCAGCCCGATTCGTACCGGCAGCACGTCCTGCCACCGGCTGTCGCGGCCAGGGTCAGCGTGGAAGCGGCCGTCCCGATGGGCTGGCGAGAGATCGTAGGGCCCAGCGGCGAGATCGTCTCGATCAATCACTTCGGTGCGAGCGCGGCGGCCTCGGTGGTATTCGAGCAATTCGGCTTCACGCCGGACCGGGTCGTGGCGGCCGCGCACGCCGCCCTGGAGAAGGTCGGCGAGATCACCGGCACCACGACGGGCAACTGAGCGCCCGCCGAACATTCGCACAAGAAGGAGCAAGGACATGAGCGCAACCGCTGATCTGTCCGCCCAGGGCGTTTCCATCTGGCTCGATGACATCAGTCGCGAGCGGCTGACGAGCGGTAACCTCGCCCAGCTGATCGAGACCAAGAATGTCGTCGGCGTCACGAGCAATCCGTCGATCTTCCAGAAGGCCCTCGAACAGGGCGATGCCTACAACGAGCAGCTGCACGATCTGATTCAGCGCGACGTCAAGCTGGAAGAGGCCGTCCGCCTGATCACCTCCTTCGACATCCGCTGGGCATGTGACGTGCTGAGGCCGGTCTTCGAGGCGACGCAAGGCCAGGACGGTCGCGTTTCCATCGAGGTCGATCCGCGGATCGCTCACGAGACCGAGCGCACCACCGCTGAGGCGAAGGCCTTGTGGTGGCTGGTCGACCGCCCGAACGTGATGATCAAGATTCCGGCCACCGTCGCGGGCCTGGCCGCCATCACCGCCGCGACAGCTTCCGGAATCAGCGTCAATGTGACTCTGATCTTCTCCATCGACCGGTATCGCAAGGTGATGGACGCCTACCTCGCTGGGCTCGAGCAGGCGCGCACCAATGGTGTGGACCTGTCGACCATCCGTTCGGTCGCATCCTTCTTCGTCTCCCGTGTCGACACCGAGATCGACAAGCGGCTCGACAAGCTCGGCACGGACGAGGCCAAGGCAGTCCGCGGGAAGGCGGGGATCGCCAATGCGCGCCTTGCCTACGAGGCCTTCGAGCAGACCTTCGCCGGAGCGCGCTGGGACACGCTGGTGGCCGACGGTGCTCACCCGCAACGCCCGCTGTGGGCATCGACCGGAGTGAAGGACCCGGCCTACGAGGACACCATGTACGTCACCGAACTGGTCGCGCCGAACACGGTCAACACCATGCCCGAGGCGACCCTGAACGCGCTGGCCGACCATGGCAAGATCACCGGCCCGACGGCCAACACCGGCTACGACGAGGCCCGCCGGGTATTCGCGGACCTGTCGCAGGTCGGCATCGAGGTCGATGAGGTGACCGAACTGCTCGAGACCGAGGGCGTCAACAAGTTCATGGACTCCTGGTCGGTGCTGCTCGAGGGTGTGCAGAAGCAGCTGGATGCAGAAGCGGCGAAGTGAGCGGACCGGAGGCATCGATCGAGCCCGAAGCGGTGGAACCCGCCGCGGACTCGACTGAGCATGAAGACAACGTTCCCATCAGTCAGGGAGACATCGTGAATCTGACCGACGATGCCATGCACGCGATCAGCGCCGGGGCCGGACCGGCCCTGCCGTCCGCCCAGCGCCGCAATCCGCTTCGCGACCCGGGCGACCGAAGGCTTCCCAGGGTGCCCGAACCGTGCGCGCTGGTCGTCTTCGGCGTGACCGGCGACCTCGCCCGCAAGAAGCTGCTGCCCGCGATCTATGACCTGGCCAACCGCGGTCTGCTGCCGGCCGACTTCGTCCTGCTGGGCTTCGCGCGCCGGGACTGGGGCGACGGTGACTTCGAGTCGCTGGCCAAGGAGGCAGCCAAGGAACACGCACGCACTGACTGGAGCGAGGAAGTCTGGTCGCGGCTGTCCGGCGACATCAAGTTCGTGCCAGGCTCCTTCGACGACGACGAAGCCTTCGACGAACTGGCGAGCACGCTCGACGAGCTTCGCAACAGCCATGGCATCAAGGGCAACGCAGCGTTCTACCTCTCGATCCCGCCGAGCATGTTCCCGACGGTTCTCAAGCAGATGGAACGGACGAAGATGGCGGACAACTCGGCGTCCGGTGGGTGGCGTCGGGTGGTCGTGGAGAAGCCGTTCGGGCACGATCTGGAGAGCGCGATCGAGCTCAACCGGCTCGTCGACGACGTCTTCACCGCCCAGGACGTCTTCCGGATCGACCACTACCTGGGCAAAGAGACCGTTCAGAACCTGATGGCACTGCGGTTCGCCAATCAGCTGTTCGAGCCGGTCTGGAACGCCAACTATGTCGATTCGGTGCAGATCACGATGGCCGAGGACGTCGGGATCGGCGGGCGGGCGGGCTTCTACGACGCCACCGGCGCTGCCCGGGACGTCCTGCAGAACCACCTGCTCCAGCTCCTGGCCCTCACTGCCATGGAGGAGCCGGTCGAGTTCACTGCCGACGCTATTCGGACCGAGAAGCTCAAGGTCCTGCGCGCCATCACGCTGCCGCTGGATCTCGCCGCCTATGCCGTACGCGGTCAGTACGACCAGGGCTGGCTGGCTGGGGAGAGGGTCGCGGCCTACCGCGCGGAGAAGGATGTGCCGGCCGACTCCAAGACCGAGAGCTATGCCGCGGTCCGGCTGGGCATCGATACCCGCCGCTGGGCAGGTGTGCCCTTCTACCTGCGGACCGGCAAGCGGCTCCCCCGCCGGGTGACCGAGATCGCGGTGCTCTTCAAGAAGGCACCACACCTGCCGTTCAGCCACACCGATACCGAGGAACTCGGCCACAACCAGCTGGTCATCCGGGTCCAGCCCGACGAGGGCGTGACGCTGAAGTTCGGCTCGAAGGTCCCCGGCTCGATGATGGAAGTGCGCGACGTCGCGATGGACTTCCTCTATGGCGAGGCGTTCACCGAGTCGAGTCCCGAGGCCTACGAGCGACTGATCCTCGACGTGATGCTCGGTGACGCTACGTTGTTCCCGCGCAACGAAGAGGTGGAGTCTTCGTGGCGGGTGATCGACCCGCTCGAAGATTTCTGGGCCGGCCAGCAGCCCGAGCTGTACCGGGCGGGCGAGTGGGGTCCCAAGGGCGCGGACAACATGCTCGCGCGCGACGGACGGCAATGGCGGCGGCCATGACCAAGGCGTCAGAGCTACTTACAGCCCGGACAGGAGAAACACAGTGACCACGCTCTGGGACACAACCGGTACGGCCGTCGTACAGGCGCTGGCCGCCGAGCGTCGCACCGGTGGTGCCGTGACGAGCGGCCTCGCCCTGACGTTGGTCGTGGTGCTCGAGGAGAAGGACACCAACGACGTCACGGCAGCTGTGGCCACCGCGGCGGCCCGCCATCCCATGCGAGTGATCATGGTGCTTCGGCACAACATCGACGCGCCGGTGCCGCGCTTGGACGCAGAAGTGTCCATCGGCGGCCGGCACGGGCCGGGTGAGGCTGTCGTGCTGCGCATGTTCGGGCGCCTCGCCCTGCACGCCGAGTCGGTCACGCTGCCCCTGCTGGCGCCGGACGCCCCGGTGGTGGCCTGGTGGTATTCCGAAACGCCCAAGCTGATCGCCAACGATCCGCTCGGTGTCTTCGCCGACCGCCGCATCACCAACGTGATCCGAGATTCCGATCCGGCGGCGTCCCTGCAGCAGCGCGCCACCGACTATGCACCCGGTGACACCGACCTGACCTGGACCGTCATCACCCCATGGCGGGCGGCGCTGGCCTCGGCCTTCGATACCGCCTCCTCGCCGGCGAGGTCCTTGACCGTGCACGGCAACCCCGCCGACCCGTCGGCCCAGTTGCTGGCCGGCTGGTTGTCCTCCCGGCTCGGAATCTACGTTCCGGTCGAGAAGGCCGAGGGCAAGTACATCTCCTCGGTGACGCTGGAATTCGAGGACGGCCGCAACGTCGCCATGACGAACGAGGGCTACAAGCTCTTGATGCGCCGCCCCGGCCAGATGGACACCATCCAGCCGTTCCCGAAGCGCACGACTGGCGACATGCTCGCCGAGGAACTGAAGCGCCTGGATGCCGACCAGCCCTATGGCGAGGCCCTCGGGGCAGTGTCGGGGCAGACCGGCCTGAACCAGCGGCCGGCTGTGCGCACGCACATCTGGCATGACCCGGCACTTGCCGCACGAGAGGGCTGATCAACACGATGGCGGCTGCACCGGAACTGATCGTCCAGCACGACGCTGAGGACCTAGCCCTGGACGTCGCGGCCAGGACGTTGGCCACCTTGGCGCACGCCCAGCAAACCCGAGGACGGGCGGCGCTCGCACTCACGGCAGGGTCGATCATGGAGGCCGTCTGGAGCGCGCTGGCGGCCTCGTCCTCCAACGACGCGGTCGACTGGTCACGGGTGGACGTGTTCTGGGCCGACGAGCGGTTCGTGCCAGCGGATTCTCCCGACCGCAACGACGGGCCGGCGAAGAAGATCCTGTTCAGTAACGAGCCATTCTCGGCCGCACGGCTCTTCCCGATGCCGACCAGCGACTCCCCGCTCGGTGATGACCTCGACGCCGCGGCACGGTTCTACGCAGATCAGCTTCGGCAAGCTCGGCGTCCCGACGATCCGCAGGACCAGCCGAGCTTTGACGTGGTCCTGCTCGGTGTGGGCCCCGATGGACACTGCGCGTCGCTGTTTCCGGAACACCCCGGCCTGTACGACGACTCGAGCACGGTGATCCCGGTGCGGAACTCACCGAAGCCGCCTCCGAACCGCATCTCGCTCAGCTTCGCGGGGCTGAACGCCGCCCGGGAGATCTGGGTGGTCGCCTCCGGGGAGAGCAAGGCCGAGGCCGTTGCGATGGCTCTGGGCGGCGCCGGACGTACCCAGATTCCATCCGCGGGGGCGCAGGGAACCAAGCGCACCCTGTGGCTGGTCGACCGGGCCGCAGCCAGCAAGCTGCCGGCCCACCGCTACGACCCGCCGATCGCCTGAGCTAGCTCATCGCTCGGCGGCTGCGGACAGCCTGTGGCATCGGGGCGCAGCCCTGCGCGATGCCTTAGGCGGACAGCCTGCGGCATCGGGGCGCAGCGCCCGCCGTGGCGATGCCTTACCGACGAGCGGATCTCGTCTCAGGCTTCGCCCCGGCGGGCGCGCAACCGGGCCAACGCCTCTTCGAGGATCGCATCGCCGTCGGCCTCGCTGCGCCGCTCTTTCACGTACGCCAGGTGAGTCTTGTACGGCTCGTTGCGTGGCGCTGCCGGGGGCGTGTCGGACTCGCGTCCGGCCGGAAACCCGCAGCGCTGGCAATCCCAGGTATCGGGTACCGCGGCATCGATGGCGAAGGCGGGCTTGGTCTCATGGCCATTGGCGCAGAAGAAGGACACCAGCTGCCGGGGTGCTGACTCGCCGCGCTCCCGCTCGCCCATCGGTCCGGCGCCTACTCGACTCCCCCGAATCGCGCTGCCACCAGCCACTTTCCGCTCCCTAGCTGTCGATTCTCCGCAACCGCGATGATGGTGCCAATCAGCCGGCCTTGTACAGCAGCCCCAAACCGATGATGCAGATAGCCCAGACGACGCCGGCGATGATGGTCAGCCGGTCAAGGTTCCGCTCGACCACCGACGAGCCGGACAGGCTGGAGTAGAGCGATCCCCCGAACATCGAGGACAGGCCGCCGCCCTTGCCACGGTGCAACAGCACCAGCACCACCAGCATCAGGCTCGCGATGATAAGAACGATAGACAGGGTGATGATCATGGGTGGTACGGCCTCGTTGGGGTCTCGATGGGGTTTGCCCACGCCGGGCGAAGCGGCCCGAGCGCATTCACAGGGTACCTGTTAACTCTGGCAGCGCCGGTGCGCCAGTTCCTCACGGTGTCGACTGGCCGGCGGCGGCGACGCAGATACCTGCGAACTCGCTTGCGTCCAGGCTCGCGCCCCCGACCAGCGCGCCGTCCACGTCAGCCTGCCCGACGATCT
>JAVEES010000029.1 GCA_030840285.1 Pseudonocardiales bacterium | reverse complement strand
AGCCTGGCGCCGGGCCCGGAGCTGGGCCTGGCGCAGGCGGGAGGACGCCGTCGGTCTGCGCAGCTGGTGCCGGTGCGGCAGGCGCCAGCATTTGCGCCTCGCCTGGCGCTGAGGGCAGTGCGTCAGGAGCAGGCGCCGCCGGCGGGGTGGTAATGCAGAACACCGCGCATTGGGGCAGTCGCTGCGGCTCCGGCGCCGGCTGCTGCATCCATGGCGGCATCCACTGCTGAGGCTGCTCCGGCTGGGGCGTCGCTGGTACAAACGCCGGGGCTGGGCCGGGCAGCGGACCGAGGTTCTGACCTTGATAGAAGGGGAGCTGGCTGGCGACATCGCCGTTCACCATCAGCGGCATCAGCGCCAACGGATCCGTGGCGGGCAGTCCGAGCGCGTTCAGCGGCAGACCGGGGCCGAGGCCCTCGTACTGATCCAGGTGCGCGTCGCCGAGCGGCGGGACGGGTCCGGTGATCGGCGGCAGATCCACCGGCACCACACCGGTTGCGTACGCGGCGGCCCAGCCCAGCACGTTGCGGGCGTAGGCGACGGAGTTGTTGTACCGCAGAATCGCGGCCATCACCTGGTTCGCATCACGCAGGTTCAGCCCGCCGCTGCAAAGATAGCGGGCCGCCGCCAGCGTCGAGTCGTACAGGTTCTGCACATCGGCCCTGCCGTCGCCGTCGCCGTCACTGGCGTATCGGGACCAGGTGCCGGGCAGGAACTGCATCGGGCCCATCGCGCGGGCATAGTTGACACGGTCGGAGCTGCGGCTCTGCACGATGACCTCGTTGCCCGGCAACGTGCCGTCCAGCGCGGGCCCGTAGATCGGCCGCACCGCGGTGCCGCTCGCGTCAGTGGCCCCGCCGTTGGCGTGCATCGATTCGATGCGGCCGATGCCCGCCAGAAGATTCCAGCTCACGCCGCAGGCAGGGTAGGCCGCCGCCATCATCCGCTCCGCATTGCGGTACGCCGACAACGCCATCGCCGGAATGCGAAGTGACCCAGGCGAATTCACTACCGCGGATGGCGGTGGAGCGGAGATCGAACCGGCCGCGATGTGAAACGGGGTCGGCGTCTTGGTGACCGCTACCACCGAAGCACCCGAGCGGCTTCCCGGCGATGGCTCGACGGCCGCCAGCGGCATTACGGCTGAGTCGCGAATGGGTGCGACGGGTGATGGTGCGGACGCGCCGACAGCGCCTGCGAGGATGAGCGGGCTGATGATTGCAACGCCAAAGGCAGGCTTGCGTATCGCTCGCCCTGCTCGGCGCCGCGCTGCCTCGAGGGCGGCTCGTCCCCCTATGTGCACTCAACCGTCCTTGGTGTGGGTGACTTGTGAACCAAGTCACCATACCTAGTCTCGAATCGACCGTTGCAGCAATGGCTACAGCCGGTTCAGCCCGGCTTTTTGGCCCGCCGCTCCGAACCGGCCGTCTTGCTCGCCCCGTCCCGGCTGGTCGGCGTTTGTGGCTGCTGAATTTCGATGAGCTTCTCGCGCAATTCTTCGAGTTCGCGGCGCAGGTAGTCACGCGTGGCGACCTCGCCGACGGCCAGCCGCAATGCCGCCAGTTCACGGGCCAGGTACTCGGTGTCGGCCTTTGTCCGTTCGGCGCGGCGTCGATCTTCTTCCAGCGACACGCGGTCGCGGTTTTCCTGCCGGTTCTGCGCCAGAAGGATCAGAGGAGCCGCGTATGCCGCCTGGGTGGAAAACGCGAGGTTGAGCAGGATGAATGGATACGGGTCCCACTGCCACTTCACCGCGAATATGTTCAGCACGATCCAAATGAGCACGAAGATGGTCTGGATGGCCAGGTAGCGGCCGGTGCCGAGGAATCGGGCGAACGACTCGCTGACCCTGCCGACCGCCTCGACGTCGAAGTTGAGCGCGAACCGACGCGACGTGCGTGGGGTGTCCAGCCGCTGGCGCGCCGACAGGTCGCTCATGTCACCCCTTCAGCGCCGGACAATTCGGGTTCCTCGCGCTCCCGCCAGTCGTCGGGCAGCAGGTGGTCGAGGACATCGTCGACCGACACCGCGCCAAGCAGGTGATTTTCCTCGTCGACGACGGGACCGCAGACCAGATTGTAGGCAGCGAAATAGCGAGTCACCGCCGACAGCGAGTCCTCGGGACTCAGGTTCGGCAGGTCCTTGTCGAGGATGCCGCTGACCAGATCGGAGGGCGGCTCGCGCAATAGCCGCTGCAGATGTACGCAGCCCAGATATCGCCCCGTGGGCGTCGCTGTCGGCGGGCGCGCCACGAACACCAGCGAGGCGAGTGCAGGGGTCAGGTCCGGATCGCGGACCCTCGCCAGCGCCTCGGCGACAGTGGTGTCGGGGGCCAGCACCACGGGCTCGGATGTCATCAACCCACCCGCGGTGTCGGGGGAGTGGCTCAGCAGCCGTCGCACGTCCTCGGAGTCCTCGGGGTCCATCCTGCGCAGGAATCGCTCGGCGTCGGCGGGCGTCATCGTGCCAAGCAGGTCGGCGGCGTCGTCGGGGTCCATCGCCTCGAGCACATCGGCCGCGCGTTCGGTCTCCAACTGCATCAGCACGTCGGCCTGCTCGTCTTCAGGCAGCTCCTGCAGCACGTCGGCGAGCCGCTCGTCGTCGAGCGCCTTGACGACCTCGTAGCGGCGTTTGTCGGGCAGCTCCCGAATGGCTTCTGCGACCTCGATCGGACGCTGGCCCTGGAACTGTTCGAGCAACTGAGCCACGCCCTGGTCGGGCATCGCGAGTCCGGACGGGGTGAGGCCCTGCACCCGATTCCAGTCGGCGATGGAGACGTTGCTGCGGCGGCCGAGCCTGCGCTGTGGCCGCACGGCGACTTTCGTCACGACCCAATCGCGGGTGCGGCTCTGCTCGATGCCCAGATCGACCACGACGACATCGATTCCCGCCAGCTCCGGCAGGTCGGGATCGTCGACGCGGACGCGGGTTTCGATCACCTCGCCGAGCACCAGCACCTCGTTGGGGCGCTGGGAGAACCGGCGCAGCGATACATTGCCCGTCGCGAGCGTGACGGCGCTGGGCTCGATGGCGGTCACGCGCAGGATTGGAACGAAAATCCTTCGGCGGGTGAGCAATTCGACGACAAGGCCCAGCACCCGCGGCTGATGGCCCGCGACGCCGATGCTGATCAGCACATCGCGGACACGGCCGATGGACTCGCCGTCGGGACCAAGCACCACCATCCCCGCGAGTCGGGCCACGAAGACCCTGTTCACCGCTGCCATATCTGTAGAGGGTAGAGAGTCACCTTGTGGAAAACTCCTATCGACCCCGTCGAACCTGCCTTTCGGTTCCCGGCAGCAACCCCAAGATGATCGATAAGGCAAAGAACCTGCCCGCCGATGAGGTATTCCTCGATCTCGAGGATGCCGTCGCGCCCGACGCGAAGGCCGAGGCCCGCACGCAGGTCGCCGTAGCGCTCGCCGAGCCGGGCTGGGCGGGCCAGCTGCGCGGCGTGCGGGTCAACGACTGGACCACGCCATGGACCCACGCCGACGTCATCGAGGTGGTGTCGACCGCGGGCGCGTCGCTGGACATCGTCGTGCTGCCCAAGGTGACTGACGTCTCGCACATCCACGCGCTGGACCTGTTGCTGAGCCAGCTCGAGGCCACGCACGGATTACCGTTGGGCCGCATCGGGATTGAGGTGCAGATCGAAAATGCACAGGGCCTGACCAACATTGACGCGATCGCGGCGGGGCCTCGGGTGCAGGCGCTCGTGCTTGGGCCCGCTGACATGGCGGCAAGTCTCAACATGCGCACCCTTGAGGTGGGCGAGCAGCCGGAGGGCTACGACGTCGGCGACGCGCATCACCATGTGCTGATGCGGATCCTGATCGCCGCCCGCGCACACGGCGTCCTCGCGATCGACGGACCGTACCTGAAGATCCGCGACGTCGACGGTTTCCGGCGGGTCGCCGGTCGGTCGGCGGCGCTGGGCTATGACGGCAAATGGGTGCTGCATCCCGACCAGATCGAAGCCGGCAACGAGGTCTTCAGCCCGAGGCAGTCCGATTACGACCACGCCGAGTTGATCCTGGAGGCCTATGAGTGGCACACCTCGCGCGCAGGTGGGGCCCGAGGTGCGGCGATGCTCGGCGACGAGATGATCGACGAGGCCAGCCGCAAGATGGCGTTGGTGATCGCGGGGAAGGGCCGCGCCGCGGGCATGACGCGCGCGGCCGAACCGTTCCAGCCACTCCCCTAGATGGCTTCGTGCTCCTTTCGTCCGCGCTAGTTGGTTACGGTGCCCACTGCCAGCCGCTGGCGTAGATGCCGATCGACAGCAGCAGATAGACCACCCAGCCGGCGACCGCGAGTCCGCCGATGATCGTCCCGATCAGCGCGATCGCGTAGCCGTCCTGGCCGGTGCGTTTGGTCTCGCGCATCCCGACGATGCCCATGATCAGGCCCACGATGGACGGCAGGCCGCAACACAACAGCCCCACCAGCGACGCCACCAGCGACGCGACCGCCTTGCTGTTGGTGCCGGGCGGCTTGGTCGGTCGGTAAGGGTCATAGGCGCCCGGGTAGTAGCCGGGGGCGCCCGGATAGCCCGGGTAGCCCGCTGGACCGGGATAGGGCGGCGGATAGACGGGCGGCGGCAATCCG
>JAVEES010000022.1 GCA_030840285.1 Pseudonocardiales bacterium | reverse complement strand
GAAGGTCGTCAGGGTCAGTTGCACCATCGCGGCGCTGGTCGACAGGTCATGTTCGACGGCAGGGAAGCCCGGGACGTACATGTCAGTCGCGAGGGGGGCGATACCGGTGATGAGCATGACGGCGCCGAGCACCGCCCGGCTCACGGTCGACCCGTCCACGGACGCTCCGTCCGTGGCCGGGTGGTGTGCCATGTCCGACTGCAGGCTCATGCCGTCCGCGTTGCTGCTGCCTGGTAGTCCTCATCGGTGACGTGGTCTAGCCAGGTCACGACTTGGCCATTCGCGTCGGCTTCCTGCATGGCGACGTGGGCCATGAATCGCTCCGGCGTGGCACCGTGCCAGTGTTCCTCGCCCGGCTCGATGTAGACGACGTCGCCCGGGCGAATCTCCTGGACGCTGTCGCGCGTGGCGACCAGGCCGATGCCGTCCGTGACGTAGAGCGTCTGGCCCTTCGGGTGGCGGTGCCAGACGGTGCGGGCGCCCGGTGTGAACCGGACGTGGGCGCACCCAATGGCGGACTGCTCATCGGGGTTGCGGACGCCGTCCATGTAGACGGTGCCGGTGAACCAGTCAGCTGGGCCTTCAGCAGTGTTGCCGCTGCTTTGTGTGTACTTCATGATCTTGTCTCCTTGTGTGATTACCTACTTGTTGATGCTGCGGTCAGGCGCTGAGCAGCGCGCGGCCATCTCCTCGGTGAGCAGGTCGCTCAGCCCGTCGTCGAACAGCTTCCGGACCGCGGGTTGCGCCTGGTGCGCAGGCATGTCGTCTCCGGTGGCCACCTTTCGAATAGCACGATCGCACCGTCGTGGCTTTGTCCGGCTGAGGGCGCATCACAACAAGGATGGTGATGCCGTCCTTGTCGAGCGGGTTCGTCATGCCAGCTCGCTGACCTTGATCAGTGCCTTGATCGCGCGGCGCTCGTCCATGGCGGCGTATGCCTCGGCGATGTTGTCGAGCGTGTAGGTCGCGTCGAAGACCTTGCCCGGGTCGATGGAGCCGGCCAGGACCTGCTTGAGCAGTTCGGGCTGGTAGTGGCGAGCCGGCGCGGGACCGCCGCGCATGCCGACGTTTCGGTAGAAGGTGCCCTCGGCGTCGACCTCGACACCGTGCGGGACACCGACGCGACCGACGATGGCTCCGGCCGCGGCGACGGCGAAGGCCGTCGCCACCGAGTCCTTGCTGCCGACGCACTCCAGTACGGCGTCTGCACCGAAGCCGTCGGTCAGTGCCTTGAGCTGCTCGACCGCTTCGTCACCGCGCACGCTGATGATCTCGGTGGCACCCCATTCGCGGGCCAGCGCGTGCCGGGATTCGGTCTTGCTGCCAAGCACGACGATCCGTTCGGCGCCGAGCAGCTTGGACGCGAGCACGCCAGACAGGCCGACGGCGCCGTCACCGACGACTGCCACGGTCATGCCCTGGGTGACGCCGGCACTAACTGCGGCGTGGTAGCCCGTCGCCATGACGTCGGTGAGCGCCAGAAGCGAGGCCAGCGTCTCGTCTGAGAAGTCTGAGCCGGGGACCCTGACCAGGGTGCCGGCAGCCTGGGGGACGCGGACGAACTCTGCCTGACCGCCGTCACCGTCGCCACCTTGGCCGAAGAAGCCGCCGTGGACGCACGCGGTGTGGAAGCCGTGCTGGCAGTTGCGGCAGGTGCCCTCGCTCCACGAGAACGGCGAGATGACGAAGTCACCGGGTTTGACGTCGGTGACTTCGCTGCCGACCTCGTCGACGACGCCGATGAACTCGTGCCCGACGCCGCCGTGCGGTAGGTCGGAGATGCCGCGGTAGAACCAGAGGTCCGATCCGCAGACGCAGGCCAGTACCACTCGCACGATGGCGTCGGTCGGCTCACTGATCGTCGGCTTCGGCCGCTCCTCGACCGCAATGGTGCCCTTACCTTTGAAGATTGCTGCTTTCATTGATGTTCCTCCTGTGATTAGTTGACGGATTCGGTTGGGGACGACCGTCACGGCGCCGCCTTCCCGGCGGGTCGTAGCCCGAGTGCAGCGACGACCGCCAGTAGCGCGACGGCCGCGGCGATGGTCAGGCTGATGCGAACGCCGTGCATGAAGCTCGCAGGGTTGGCGACCAGCGAACCGAAGACGGCGACGGCGAGGGCGCCGCCGACTTGTCGACTTGTGTGGAACACCCCGCTGGCGATCCCGTCACGCCGGCCGACATGGTTGAGAAGCACCGCGGTCGTGGGCGGCATGACCAGCGGGCCGCCCTACCGGCTGATGCACTGACTAATACGGCCATGCGGCTGCCCTCCTTCCTTCAGCTGATGATCACTGCCAGCCGCGTAAGCGCAACCATTGACGTTGTGGACAAGTCGTATCCACTTACATCTACTGTAGCACATAACCGGACACGGAGCATCCGCTTACGTGGTATGATCTAGGTATGCCAGAGGTCCCACGTTCACTCCGCAAGGACGCCGCGATCAACCGCGAGCGTCTGCTCACTGCCGCCAGCGAGCTGTTCGCGGAGCGCGGCCTCACCGTCACGCTCAACGACATCGCCCACCACGCCGGCGTCGGAGTCGGCACCGCCTACCGTCGCTTCCCGAATAAGGAAGCAGTCGTTGACGCGCTGTTCGAGCAGCGACTTCGCGACGTGGCCGACCTCGCAGATCAAGCGCTTGACGATGCCGACGCATGGCACGGGTTGGTTTCGTTCCTCGACCGTTCGTTACATATGCAGTTCGGCGACCGCGGCCTGAACGAGATTATGAACGCGCCCGTTCTCGGGCTCGACCGGATCAGCGCTGCACGTGACCGGATCGCGCCGCTGATCGAACAGCTTGTAGACCGGGCAGTTCGCGCGGGCGTCGTTCGACCGGACCTGAATCAGAGCGATCTGATCTTCATTCAGCTAGCGCTGTCGGCCATCATGGACCGCACTCGCACCATCGCGCCCGACCTATACCGCCGATACCTGACCATCTTCTTAGACGGCATCCGGGGCCATCGGGAAGCGTCGACGCCGCTGCCGGCCGAGCCCCTCACTGCGAACGAAACACACACGGCCATGACCCGGAAAAGACGCGAAGCCACCGAGAACAGGTAGATGGGGCTTCGCTACCTACCTGGTTCGAGTAAGACGGCTGTCCTATCGGTCTGTGGGCGCTGCTGGGATCGAACCAGCGACCGCTCGGGTGTAAACCGAGTGCTCTTCCGCTGAGCTAAGCGCCCGTCGCCGCTGGAGCGGATAGCTCCAGGCAACCGGACAAGGGTACCGGCAAGTGGGCAAGGAACTCGACGTACTGTCATACCGTGCTGGAAACCCTCCGTCAGCGCCGCTATCTGGGGCTGTTCGCCGTCACCTTTGTCGTGGCAATGGTGTGCTTCCTGGCAGGGACCTGGCAGATCGCCCGGTTTCATGAGAAGCGCGATGCCAACCGCGCGCTGCGCGACAACAACGGCCACCCGGTTGTCGATATCGCGAGGGCGCTGGGCCGAGCCGCGGCGCCCACCGGGACCGGCCGGACAGACGAATTCCGGCATGTCACGGCGACCGGGACCTATCTCACCGGCAAGGAGTCCCTGGTCCGCGGGCAGACGGTGAACAGCGACGTCGGCTACCTCGTACTCACTCCGTTCCAGACGCGGTCGGGCGTGCTGCTGGTCGTGCGCGGCTTCGTCAGCCAGACGCAGCAGGCGATCGACACCCCGGTCGTCGCACCTCCCCCGTCCGGCACGCTGTCGATCACGACGCGGCTGGAGCCGGCGGAGAGCAAGCCTGATCGCGCAGGCAAGCTCCCGGCAAACCAGGTTGAGTCGATCAACGCGACTGACCAGGCGACTCGGCTGGCGATGCCGGTATGGAACGGCTACGGCGAGTTGCTCGCTGGCCAGCCGGGCACGTCGGGACTGACACCGATACCGGACCCGGACATGTCCAACCCGGCCGGCGGCGCCGAGGAGCCTCAGCACGCCGCCTATGTCGTGCAGTGGTACCTGTTCGGCGGCCTCGCACTGGCGATGCCGTTCGTGCTCGCCGGTGCCGAGCGCCGACGCGACGCCGATGAACGGCAGCAGGCGCTGGCCGACAATGCTGCGGGTGGTCCCGGTCGCGCCGCGTCGGCTGATGAGCCGAGCGGCTCGGCTGCGCAGCCGAAGGCCCAGGCTGATAAAGCTGCTGCTACCGGGCCAGCCGCTGGGCACGGCCGCCTTACGAGCCGCCGCGCCCGCCGCGCCGCACTGGACCAGCGCCTCGCCGGGAAGACCTGAGCCAGCCTGAGACGGGTTGCCTTCAGGAGACGGTTGCCTTCAGCGCCTCGATCTCAGCGATCCACCGCTGCGGATCGCGCCCGACGCCAATTTCGTTGACCTCGCTGAACCGGATGATGCCTTCCCGGTCGATCAGAAATGTGCCCCGGTTGGCCACCCCTACGTCGCTGTTGAACACCCCGAACGACTCGGCGACGGCGCCGTGCGGCCAGAAATCCGACAGCAGCGGGAAGTTGAGCTCATCCCGTAACGAGAAGATCTTGTGCGCATAGGGCGAATCGATGCTGAGTGTCAGCACCTGAACCTCGTCGTTGACGAAGGTATCCAGGTTCGCCGCAATCTGGCCCAGCTCGCCCGTACAGATTCCGGTGAAGGCGTACGGGTAGAAGACCAGCAGAACGGCCTTGTCCCCCCGAAATGCAGAGAGCGTGATGACCTCGTTGTTCTGATCTCGCAAGGTGAAGTCGGGAGCTGGCGTGCCCACCGCAAGCGGGAGCAGGCCAGGCTTGGCGGACGTCTCGGTCATCGGCGTTCGCCTTTCGGACGATCGGTGGCTGCCTTGGCGCGCCGGGGGGCCAATCGGGCACCGGTCCAGTCAGGCGCCACGGGCAGCAGGGAAGTCTGGGAGAGCCCGGCGGTTGGCGCGGCCTCCGCGATGTCTGAGGGCTCGACGTAGCCATCGCGGCCACGCTTGGGGGTCAACAGCCAGATGGTGCCGTTATCGGCCAGCGGAGCGATTGCGTCCACCAGTGCGTCAACGAGGTCGCCGTCGTCCTGCCTGAACCACAGCAACACCACGTCGACAACATCGTCAGAATCTTCATCGACCATCTCATCGTCGAGACGGTCCTCAATGGAATCACGCAAGGCGTGGTCGACGTCGGAGTCGTAACCCAACTCCTGTACAACCATTCCGCGCTCAATACCGAGCCGGTCCACCACTGCGCTCGTGTTGTCCCCGGTTCCGGGGGTGGTGCTCACTGCCAGCCTCCGAATATGTCGTGTGAGTGGAGCGCTGCTGTCCACTGACGCTTCCAGCCGTACTTTCACCGTGCCGATCTATGCGATTGTGTCCGCGTAGATAACCACACTCCGCTGACGATGCACCCTTCCGCCCCTACCCGCGAGTAAACATCTCGTGTCACAGCGTTTGGAGTGAGGGAGGACACTGGGCGGGTGACTCGTGATCGCTACAGCATCATCACTGACGGATTGCCCAACCAGCTGCCTGACATCGATCCGGGCGAGACCCGCGAATGGATCGAGTCCTTCGACGCAGCTATCGACCATGACGGCCGCCAGCGCGCCAGGTTCCTCATGCTCAAGCTTCTGGAACGCGCTCGTGAGCGGCAAGTCGGAGTTCCCGCCCTGCGCAGCACCGACTACATCAATACC
>JAVEES010000006.1 GCA_030840285.1 Pseudonocardiales bacterium | reverse complement strand
CAAGGTCTCGACGACGACCGCCTGAAGGAGAACTACCAGGTGCTGCTCGAGCATTTCCGCAATTCACCAGGACTGTGGCACAGCCAGCCACTACCGGAGTCCTCTTCTCGGGCCAAGCCGTGACGGTCCCGAGGGTCGATGGTGATGGGCCTCGATGACTGGGGCGAGGACCCGGAAGGCGCTACCCCCCTCGGAGAGGAGGAGAGGGAAGGCTTGCGGCTGTCTTGGGTCACCGACCGCAGCGATCTGAACGCCGCTGAGGCTGACAACATCCGCGACGGAATCCTCAAGTGGGAGGCCCGGAGGCATCGGCTTGATTCGCTGCTCGACGACAAGACCGTGCGAGACCTGCATCGGGACATGTTTGGCGACGTGTGGGGATGGGCCGGCAAGTACCGGCGGCGCGAGCTGAACATCGGTGTCGAACCCGCACGCGTCGGGATCGAGGTGCGCAATCTGGGACATGACGCCAGGTTCTGGTTTGGCAAGAGTTCGACCATGCCGGTGGAGGAGGCAGCGGCGCGTCTCCATCACCGGCTGGTTCAGATCCACCCGTTCCCGAACGGCAACGGTCTCCTCTCTCGGGAGCTGACCGATCTGGTGCTCATCAGTTGCGGCGAGGCGACGTTCAGATGGGGCCGTACCGACTTGGTCGTGGCCAGCGAGACCCGGAGCCGGTACATCGCCGCGCTGCGCGCCGCCGACGCCGGTGACATCGCTCCAATACTGAAATTCCTCAACGAGTGAGCTGGCGCGGTCTAGGGCGGCGTGGCGGCGTTGTGGGGTATTGCCACGCAACTGGCGTGTCGACGAACTTGAAAGCGTGGCCGACGGCTAGACGCCGAGATCCCCCACCGGCTCGATGACCACTCACCAGACGAAGATTCGCCATGCCGAAACATCGAAGCGATCGGCTCGCACCCGAGGGCTTGCCCCGCGGTCACAATGCGCCGACCATGCGTGTCATCGGGTTTTCGCTACCCGAGTTCGTGTTGAGCCGGATCCGATTCGTTCTGAGGAGACGCTATGTCCACGAAGTCGTTCGACCAAGCAGATGAGACCCGGACACCGGACAAAACTCGCGTCGACATCGTCAGGGTCGACGGCGTCCAGGCTGCGCGCTTCAGCATGGAGCCCGGCTGGAAGTGGTCGGAGTGCATCAAGCCGGTCGCCGGCACCGACACTTGCCAGGCGCACCACATAGGCGTCGTCATTTCCGGAACCATGCATGTCCTCAACGCCGACGGGAGCGAGATGGACGCCGGGGTGGGCAACGTCTACGTTATCGAGCCCGGGCATGACGCGTGGGTCGTCGGGGACGACACTTTCGTCGGGTACGAGTTCGACGCAAAGACCGTCGAGACCTACGCCGCCGGTAGCTGAAACCGCGAAGAGACGACGTTGCGGTTGTTCAAGGCTTTCTTTGCCGACAGGGCCTAACAATCGCACCCAACCCTTTGACGAGGTCCGTTGACGAGTTCCGCCACCGTAGGGTAGTTTCCGCATTAGTTAATTAACCGATGCGGAAATCGAGGACTCAAGATATGCCCGTGGCAGTCGAGGAGGATCGGCTCACCGAGACGTTCGCCGCCTTGGCCAACCCGACCAGGCGAGCAATCCTCGCCCGCTTGGCGCAAGGCGAAGCGACGGTAAACGAGCTGGCCACGCCGTTCGCGATGACCCTGCCGGCCATCTCCAAACACATCAAAGTGCTCGAACGGGCCGGGCTGGTCGTTCGTGGGCAGCTTGCCCAGTATCGACCGTGCGCACTGGACGGCGCTCCGCTTGCCGAAGTGTCGACCTGGGCCGAGCAATACCGGCCCATCTGGGAGTCCCGCTTCGACCGAATGGACGACTATCTAAAACGGCTGCGGCCATAGTGAAAGGCGCTGGGACAACATGAGCGATGGCATTAATAGCTCCACTGATGCAGTGGTGATCGAACGCAGCTTCGATGCACCCGTGGAGTTCATCTGGCAGATGTGGACTGTCCCCGAGCACTTTCAGGCGTGGTACGGGCCGAGTGGCGCCGAGGTCACTGTCGCGAAGATCGACCTACGCGTGGGCGGCACCCGATTGATATGCATGCTGTTCCAGTCCCCGAATGGTCCGATGCAGATGTGGTTTACCGGCGAGCACCACGAAGTCATCGAGAACAAGCGGCTCGTGTATACCGAAGCGATAGGCGATGAGAACGGCAGAATCTCATCGCCGACGGAAATGGGGATGCCCGAGGGACATCCAGTAATCACTGAGGTCCGCGTCGATCTCGAAAGCATCGAGGGCGGCACAAAGATGATCATGACCCACCTCGGAATCCCTCCGGAATCGCCGGGCGCGGCAGGATGGACCATGGCACTCGACAAGCTGGCCACCTACGTCGCTTCGCGCGGCAACTGACCAGCGCGAGCGGAGCGGGCACTTCACATTTATCCGGCGCCACGGTGGCTGCCCCCAAGTCAGTTGCGAGTCGGCTGAAGCGGGGCAGCTGCCTGGAACGGTCATGAGGTGAATGCCTCATGACCACCGGCAGGAATCGGCCTAACGTTGTCGCTGTGAACATCGAGTGGGAGTTGGTGGAGACCGGTCCAGCTGATGCGGAACGGACGGTCCTGCTGTTGCCCGGCGGGATGTGCAGCGCTCGGTCATACGCCGAAATCATGGCAGAGCCCTCGCTGGCGAATACGAGGCTGGTTGCCGTCACCATGCCCGGGCACGCTGGCGCGCCGCCGCCGGACGATT
Organism: Pseudonocardiales bacterium; assembly: GCA_030840285.1. GTDB lineage: Bacteria > Actinomycetota > Actinomycetes > Mycobacteriales > Jatrophihabitantaceae > Jatrophihabitans_A. The sequence goes on along the minus strand of JAVEES010000006.1, from coordinate 1,811 downwards.
TCACCACCGAGGCCTACGCACGGGTCACCGCCGAGCTGGCTAAGAAGGTCGAAGCCGACGTCGTTGTCGGCTTCAGCATGGGAGCGATGGTGGCCTACGAGATGGTGGTCTCGGGTGGATTCGCGGGTCCAATTGTGTTGTTGGGCAGCAGCTTCTCGCCACCGGATGAGCCGGCGTTCTTTCGCGCGATCATCCGGCTCGGTTCGGTCCTAGGGACAGTGCCGGCCGGCGTGCTCAAGAAGGGTGCCCAGTCGATGACGAAACACGCACCCGTACCAGCCGAGCGGCAGCACGAGTTGCGGGCCGACTTCGCCCGAAACAACCTCACTGACATGCGGCGAGGGCTACAGGCCTATCTGCACTGGCTGCACCGCGATGACGACCCGGCGCGACGGTTGTGCGAATCCGGCGCACCAACATGGGTTGTGCATGCCGAGAAGGGCGATGGAGCCTTGACCGAACATGAGCGGGCAGTACTCCAGGCATGTCCTACGACTCAGGTCGTGACGCTGCCGGGCAAGGTCTTCTTTATCCCCAACGAGGTGCCCGCCCGCATAGCGGAGATCATCACCGAGGCCCTCGCGGCAACCTGACCAGACCCCACCAATCTGCTGTCACATGGTTCGTTGCCGAGGCGGTCATCCAAGCCGTCCGCGGCGCGCTTTGAGGCGGCCGGTCAACGCTGGCTGTCATATACCGTGGGCACTCAGGAGCGTCTCTACCGCTTGACGAGTCGCCGGCGTGGAGCCGCCCTGCACCACCGAGTACGCGCTCGCTCCGTCGAAGATGAGCGTGAGTTGGAGTGCGAGCAGGTCCGCGTCGCCGACGCCGCCGGCCCGCAATGCCTCGGCGAAGTACTCGGTGAGCGCAAGCTTTTGCTCGCGTGCGATCCGCACCGCCGGGTGATCGAGATCCTTGAGCTCGATGGCTGCGCCCAGGAAGGGGCAGCCGCGGAAGTCGGAGGAATCGGCTTCGTGGTCGAGTGCGTCGAACACGGCAAGGATGCGATCCCGCGGCGAGGCGCCGTCGGGTGCGAATAGCGCGACGGACTTTGCGGCTTGTGCCCGCAACATCGCGGTGACGACCGCGTCCTTCCCCGAGAAGTGCTGGTAGAGGGAGCGTTTCGATACCTCGGCCTCGGCGCACAAGCGATCGACCCCGACCGCATGGATTCCCTCGGCATAGAACAGCCGCTCGGCCGCCGAGACCAGGCGGTCACGCGCGCCAACCTTGCGCGTGGGTGTTGACGTCATGCCCCGAGTTTAGGCCGCCGCTTGCCAGATGTAAACCGATCGGTGTACGTTCCTCCGAGATAAGTACACCGATCGGTGTACAACGATTCGAGGAGACGTACCTGACCACCGGCTGGTGCCGGTCGAGGCATAAGCCACCGCCCCCAATCCGACACGACACACGAGACACACGGAGTCTTCCATGACCGACGTAACAGAGGCCGACGCACAAGACGCTGTCGGCCACGCCGGGGTGCGCACGACCGCGCGCCGCAGCACCCACAAGACATTGCTGCTGCTCCTGATCGCGGGCGCCCAGCTGATGGTCGTGCTGGACTCGACGATCGTGAACATCGCCCTGCCGTCGATGGGGCACTACTTCGACAAGAGCCAGACCGACATGACCTGGGCGATCAACGCCTACACCCTCGCCTTCGGCGGCTTGCTGTTGTTGGGCGGACGAGCCGCCGACATCCTCGGTCGCCGGCAGATGTTCATCCTCGGGCTGGGGCTGTTCTCACTCGGCAGCCTGCTCGCCGGCCTGGCGACCAGCTTTGACGTGCTGCTGGGCGGCCGGGT
>JAVEES010000424.1 GCA_030840285.1 Pseudonocardiales bacterium | reverse complement strand
GAGAAGCAGGTCGCGGCGAGCGCGAGCCAGAACGGCGACCAGGTGCGCCGAAGCTTCGCTGAATCGACCGGTAGCGGCATCACGCTGATCTCCGCGGGGTCAAAGCTCTGGTTCAGCATTGTCGAGTCGGACGGCTCCCAGTTGCCCGTCCCGGTACCGCCCTCGCTGAGTTCGCAGTTCGTCAACCTGCACTTGAGCAGCAGTGAGGTGCAGGCGCTGATCACCCATCCGGGCTCGATCCGGTCGATCTCGGGAAGCGGTGAGACGCTGCGGGCGTCCGCGGTCCGGGTCTCCGGTGGCAGCTTCGTGGTGATCGGGCTCTCGACCGCCGAGGTGGAACGGACCCTGCACCGCCTCATCGTCCTGGAGCTGGCGATCGGAGCGGCGGCAGTCGCGATGGCCGCCGGGCTCACCGCGTGGGGAGTGCGGGTGGGGCTGCGGCCGCTGCACCGGGTCACCCGTACCGCTCAGGAGGTCACGGCCGAGCTGGGTCCTGACGGTGCGGGCCTGGACCGCCGAGTGCCCGACACCGATCCCACTACCGAGGTCGGCAGGGTCGCCTCGTCGGTGAACACGCTGCTCGGTGCCGTGCAGACCGAGTTCGCGGCGAGGGTTCGCAGCGAGGACCGGATGCGCCAGTTCCTGGCCGATGCCTCCCATGAGCTGCGCACACCGTTGACCTCGATCCGCGGCTACGCCGAGCTGTCGCGACTGCAGGGTCATTCCACCAATTCTCCGGAGGACCCGATGCGGCGCATCGAGGTCGAGGGGACCCGGATGTCCCGGCTGGTGGAGGACCTGCTGGTGCTGGCACGTGGCGACGACCAGAGCAGCGAGGTCCGGCGCGAACCCGTTGATGTGGACGGCTTGCTGCGCGATGCTCTCAGCAGCGTGGAATCGGCGCACCCCGAACGCGAGATGACCATGCTGCCCTCCGGTGGTGCGGTTGTTTTGGGCGACCGGGACCAGCTACTGCGCCTGCTGCTCAATCTGCTCAACAACGCCGCTGGGCACACGGCACCCGAGGGCGCCATCCGGCTCGAAGGAGTGCGCGGAAGCACGCCCGCGGGGCCGGCGGTGGCGCTACGGGTGATCGACGCGGGCCCTGGACTCACCCCGGAGGAGGCAGCGCATGTCTTCGAGAGGTTCTGGCGCGCCGACAAGGCTCGGACCCGGGCACGTGGCGGCAGCGGGCTGGGCATGGCCATCGTCGCGCAGATCGCCTACGCCCACGAGGGCACGGTGAGCTTCGACTCCGACGTCGAAGCGGGTACGACGGTCACGGTGACGCTGCCGATGATCACCGATTCCGCCCCGCTGGGCACTCGGATGCCTCCCGGGCCGTAACTGACTGGCCGGGACACGGCAGAATCGAGGCATGCCATCCTCGAAACCGTCCGATCTCGACGCCGGCATCGCACGGCGCCTCAAGCGAGATGCGGCAGGTCTGGTTGCCGCCGTGGTGCAGCAGTACGACACCGGTGACGTGCTGATGGTCGGCTGGATGGACGACGAGGCGCTGCACCGCACCCTCGCGACCGGGCGCGCGACCTATTGGTCTCGATCCAGGCAGGAGTACTGGGTCAAGGGCGATACCTCGGGCAACATCCAGCTGGTGAAGTCGGTCGCGCTGGACTGCGACGGGGATGCGTTGCTGGTCCGGGTGGACCAGGTCGGCCCGGCCTGCCACACCGGCAACCACAGCTGTTTCGATGCGGGCACGCTGCCGGTGATGTCGCAGTGAGCGTCGATCGCGCGCAGTTGGCCGACCTGGCCAAGACACACCGGCTCGTCCCCATCACCCGCACCTTGTTCGCCGACGCCGAGACACCGGTCGGCGTCTATCGCAAGCTGGCCGGCGGCCGTCCGGGCACCTTCCTGCTCGAATCCGCCGAGCCGGGGGCATCGTTCTCCCGCTGGTCGTTCATCGGCGTGAATGCCGTGGCCACCCTGACGGCAGACGGCGCGGTCGGTGCCTGGCTCGGGCAGGTCCCCGACGGCATGCCCGTTGACGGCGATCCGCTCGAACTGCTGGCGGCCTCCTGGCGATCGCTGCAGTCCCCGCGGCTGCCCGGGCTGCCGCCCTTGACCGGCGGTTTCGTGGGTTACCTCAGCTACGACGTGGTGCGCCGGATCGAGCGACTGCCTGAGATCGCGCCGGACGAGTTGCACCTGCCCGAATTGCGGATGCTGCTGGTCACCGACCTAGCGGCGGTGGATCACCACAACTGCACGGTGACCCTGATCGCGAACGCGCTGGTGCATCCGCAGATGAGCGAGGAGCAGCTCGACGACGCGTTCGCCGACACCCAAGCGCGTCTGGATGCGATGGCGCAAGCCCTTGCCGCGCCGAGTGATTCCACCGTCGTGCCGATCACGTCCGTCGGCCCGAAGGCCGCCGTCTCGCGCACCCCACCTGGCGAATTCGAGGCTGCAGTGGAGCGCTGCCTGGAAGCGATCCGCGCGGGCGAGGTGTTCCAGATCCTGCCCGGTCAGCGGTTCATCGCCGAGACCAGCGCCACCGCCTTCGACGTCTACCGCGCGCTGCGCACTCTCAACCCCTCGCCCTACCTGTACTTCTTGCATTTCGAGGACTTCGACATCGTCGGATCCAGCCCGGAGGCGCTGGTCACGGTGCACGACGGCCGCGCGACCATCCACCCGATCGCCGGGACCAGGCCGCGTGGCGCTGATGCGGCGGCCGACGCCGAGTTGGTGAGCGAGCTGCTGGCAGACCCGAAGGAGCGGGCCGAGCACGTCATGCTGGTCGACCTCGCGCGCAACGACCTGGGCCGGGTCTGCGCCCCGGGTTCGGTGTCGGTGGTGGACTTCGGCGTCGTCGAGCGATACAGCCACGTCTGGCACATCGTGTCGACGGTGACGGGCGAGGTGGCGGTCGACAAGGATGCCTTCGACGTCTTCACAGCAGCCTTCCCGCACGGCACGGTGTCGGGTGCGCCCAAGGTGCGGGCGATGGAGCTGCTGGAGGAGATCGAACCGGTTCGTAGGGGTATCTACGCGGGAGCG
>JAVEES010000265.1 GCA_030840285.1 Pseudonocardiales bacterium | reverse complement strand
CGGTCGACACCCTGCTCAGCGGGACGACCGGTTATCAGGTCATCGCACATTTTCCGGCTGGATTCCCGGGCGGCAAGCGCGATGTCACGCTCGGCAAGAACGGCCAGGCGTCCGTGAAGTTCACATTCCCGGCTGCAGGCACCTACGGCTTCACCTGGAACGCCAACAGCGTGACGGTGCTGGGCTTGGCGACGCCGGTCCCACTCAACGGAAATCAACTCGCGCAAGCCGGCATAGCGCTCAATGCCGAAGGGCAGTGGGTCGGCAAGGTGGTCGTCGCCACCGATCCGCCAGCGGGCGGTATCTCGCTACAAGGGCCAGGTGTCTCGATAGCGCCAAGCTTGCCGATCGTCGGGACGCTGCCTCCGGTGCATTTGCCGGGCACCACCCTTCCGGCACCGCCGAATCCGCCGACGCCGCCCGGCGCGAGCTCCGGCAACGGCGGTAAGGCCGACGGCGGTACGACGACCGCTCCGCCGAGGTTGAACTACACACCGAATGGTCCATCCGTTGCCGACCTGACGATGCCCAAGGGCTATGGAGGCGGCACCGGCCTGGCCGGAACGTACGTCCCACCGGGCCTTGACGGCGCAGCCAGCGGTGCGGCACTCGGTTCAAATCAGGGCGCTGCGAGCAATGGCAAGGCAGGCTCGGCCCGCAACCAGACGGCGAAGAATGCGAAGGCTGCGCCGACGGTGGATCTGGCCTCGAGCCCAGAGAGGTCAGCGGCCAGTGGTTTGCCGGCCTTGCTGGTAGTGCTCGCCGTCATTGCCTTGTCGGCCGCAACGGCCGGCTATGCCCGCACGCTACTGCCGCCCCGTCCGGCTCATGCCAAGGCCGCCAGGACTGCTAAGGCTGCCGGGGCCAGGGGCCGGCACTGAACTTGGCATTGAGCCGACACTGAACCGGCACTTAACTGGCGGTCGCCGCAATCTGAGACGGCCAATTAACCCGCAGGCGGCCAATTAGGCAGCCACGGTGGATCAGGTCTGCGACACGCCAACCGGGCATCCTGGATCAGCCAACGCCAGGATTTCCGTAGATAAGCACCATCGAGTTACGCTGTTGGGGTTGTCTGTCACGGGGAACATCATGTCGTCCCCACTCCGCATCGGCCTGTGGCCAAGCGCGGGTCAGTAGCACCTCCTGCCACGGAAAGTCCGTGGCCGCACAGTCCACAGGAGGCTGGGTTAATCCCATGCGCCATTACGAAGTCATGGTCATTCTCGATCCTGAGCTCGACGAGCGGACCATCGCACCGTCTCTGGACACCTTCCTCAACGTCATCAAGAACGATGGCGGGTCAGTTGAGAAGGTTGACGTCTGGGGCCGGCGCCGGCTGTCTTTCGAGATCAACAAGAAGGCCGAGGGCATCTATGCCGTCATCGACATCAACGCCGAGCCGGCGTCGGTGATCGAACTCGACCGGCAACTTAACCTCAACGAGTCGGTGCTGCGGACCAAGGTCCTCCGCCCGAACGCGAAGTAGGCAGCCGAGATGGCCGGCGAAACCGTCATCACCGTGGTCGGCAATCTCACGGCTGACCCCGAACTGCGTTTCACGCCCTCCGGTGCTGCCGTCGCATCGTTCACCGTCGCGTCGACCCCGCGCACGTTCGACCGCCAGTCGAACGAGTGGAAGGACGGCGAGGCGCTGTTCCTGCGCTGCTCGATCTGGCGGCAGGCCGCCGAGAACGTCGCCGAGTCCTTGACCCGCGGTATGCGCGTGGTCGTTCAAGGACGGCTGCAGCAGCGCTCGTTCGAGACCCGCGAGGGTGAGAAGCGCACGGTCATCGAGATGCAGGTCGATGAGGTAGGTCCTTCGCTGCGGTACGCCACCGCGAAGGTGAACCGCACCCAGCGCGGCTCCTCCGGTGGTGGCTTCGGTGCCGAGAACGCCGGTGGCGGCAGTGGTGGTGGCGGCGGAAGTTACGCCCCCGCCGACGACCCATGGGCCTCCTCCGGACCGGCTGCGGCCGGCGGCGGATTCTCCGACGAGCCCCCCTTCTAAACCTTCCATGACGATCCCTGCACAGCTCGTCGAAAGCGCTAGTCCAGCAGCGCCGCTTCGCCCCTGACGCCGGGATGATCAACACACTCAGGAGTTCGAGAAATCATGGCTAAACCACCCATTCGCAAGCCCAAGAAGAAGTCGAACCCGCTCAAGACCTCCAAGATCGAGGCGATCGACTACAAGGACACCGCCCTGCTGCGCAAGTTCATCTCCGACCGCGGCAAGATCCGCGCTCGTCGTGTGACGGGCGTCAGCACCCAGCAGCAGCGCGAAATCGCCAAGGCAGTCAAGAATGCCCGCGAGATGGCGCTGCTCCCGTACACCTCGACCGCTCGCTAAGAAAGGGCAGGACGAAAAATGAAGCTCATCCTGACCCGAGAGGTTCCCGGCCTCGGTCTGGCCGGTGACATCGTCGAGGTGGCCGACGGCTACGGCCGCAACTTCCTCGTTCCGCGTGGCTCCGCGATCAGCTGGACCAAGGGCGCCGAGAAGCAGATCAGCCAGATCAAGCGGGCTCGTGACGCTCGTGAGATCCGTGGCCTGGACCACGCCAAGGAGATCAAGAACCAGCTCGAAGGCCTGAAGGTGACGCTCAAGGCTCGAGCCGGCGACGGCGGCAAGCTCTTCGGCTCCGTCACCCAGGCCGACGTCGTCAGTGCCGTCAAGGCCGCCGGCGGACCTGTGGTGGACAAGAAGCGGGTGCATCTGCCTGGTCACATCAAGACCACCGGCGACCACACGGTGACCATCGAGCTGCACTCCGATGTCGTCGCGTCGGTGCCCGTGAGCGTCGCTGCGGAGTAAACCCATCGTCCCGGGAAGACCCCGGCGATGCATGCGGATACAGAGCCCGGGTCGTCCCTTAGGACGGCCCGGGCTCTCGCGTACTGCAATACACAACCCGTGCATGTGCCTGTGGATGAGTGATCACGCTCCGTAGCAGCCGATGGCTCTTCCGTGAAACGAACGTATGTGGTACCGCTTCCACGGCCTACGAGGGAGCACCGCCAAATTTCTTTTCCACGAGTTGTTATCCACAGCAAGCCGACGTTGCAGGCCCGGTTTCCGGGAAGTCTCTGCAGGTGGCTGACAGTTATTCACAGTGGCGTCCACAGGTCGTGAACACCCATGCACGGCGTTGCCCACAACCCCGTCCACAGGTGTGTGCACAGGGCGGATTGCTACGCCGCCCGGCTATGCCTAACGTGAGCGCGGATACCAGGCGGCAACCGATCGACGCATCGAAACTTCCCTGCTAATTACAGGCGTGTCATTTTGTCGGACCTGCGCCGTACAACTACATCCATGGCGGTTACTACAGGCGCGGGGCGATCCCCGCTCGCAGAGGGGCAGGGACTGGTGTCGGTCGTCGCTGGTGAGTTTAGAAACGGCGAGGACCGGGCCACCCGATTCGATCGGACCCCTCCGCAGGACATCGAAGCCGAGCAGTCGGTCCTGGGCGGCATGCTGCTGTCCAAGGACGCCATCGCCGACGTCATCGAGGTGCTGCGGAGCAACGACTTCTACCGCCCCGCGCACCAGCTGGTCTATGACGCCGTCCTCGACCTCTACGGCCGCGGCGAGCCTGCCGACGCGGTCACCGTCGCGGCCGAGTTGTCGCGTACGGGGCAGCTCGCCAGGGTCGGCGGCCACCCTTACCTGCACACCCTGATCTCAGGCGTGCCGACCGCCGCCAACGCCGGTTACTACGCCGAGATCGTCGCCGAGCGTTCAATCCTGCGCCGGCTGGTCGAGGCGGGCACCCGGATCGTCCAGATGGGTTATGGCGCCTCCGAAGGCGAAGGCATGTCGGGCACCGTCGATGACGTGGTGGACCGCGCCCAGGCCGAGATCTACGAGGTCACCGAACGCCGGACGTCTGAGGACTACGTCGCCGTCGAGAGTCTCATCGAAACCGCGCTCGACGACATGGCGCGGATCGAGGAGAGCGGTGGCAAGTCCTCTGGCGTGCCCACCGGCTTCGAACAGATCGATGAGATGACGCACGGCCTGCACCCGGGACAGATGGTCGTTGTGGCCGGCCGACCAGGAAGTGGCAAGTCGACGCTTGCGATGGACTTCGCGCGTTCGGCCGCGATTCGCAACCACCTTCCGACGGTGATCTTCTCGCTCGAGATGTCCAAGCAGGACATCATGATGCGGCTGTTCTCGGCCGAATCACGGGTGAAGCTCAACGACATCCGCGCCGGTCGCATGAACGACGAGGACTGGCGCAAGATCGCGCTGAAGTCGTCCGAGCTTGCCGAAGCCCCTCTGTTCATCGACGATTCGCCGAACCTCACGATGATGGAGATCCGGGCGAAGTCGCGCAGGCTCAAGCAGCGGCACGACTTGAAGTTGATCGTGATCGACTACATGCAGCTGATGACGTCGGGAAAGCGCGTCGAGTCGCGCCAGCAGGAGGTGTCGGAGTTCAGTCGTGCGATGAAGCTGATCGCGAAGGAACTCGAGGTCCCCGTAGTCGCGCTCTCGCAGTTGAACCGTGGTCCTGAGCAGCGAACCGACAAGAAGCCGCTGCTGTCGGACCTGCGCGAATCCGGCTCGATCGAACAGGACGCCGACGTCGTGATGCTCGTACACCGCGAAGACATGTATGAACGCGAGTCACCCCGCGCGGGGGAAGCGGACATCATCATCGCCAAGCACCGCAACGGCCCGACCGGCAGCGCTGTCGTCGCCTTCCAGGGACACCTGTCGCGCTTCGTGGACATGCCGTCCTGACCTACCGCTGGTCTCCCGGCTACCTCTGGTCTCCCGGCTTTGGGCGTCTGGAAATGCCCGATGTCGGCCCCAAAAGGTAATTTCCAGACGCCCAAGGGGCATAGAGCCAGACCTGCCCGACTGTCCCTCGACCGCCAGCAGAGGGAACGCTGCACCTCATCAGCGCCAACCAGGACCTTCAGTCCAGCCTGAACCCGCGCTCGTGCAGATTCACGATCACGATCCAGCAGACCGCGACGTTCGACGGCGGCACCGGCTTGTTCAGCGGAGTCAACGGAACGGGCATACGGATGGTCAACGCGAGCGGGTTGTTGCAGCGCAACCCCGACGGCAGCTGCTCGAACGGACCTGCGCCAGCGCATGAAATCGACCGGATCTCAGGGGCCGGGACACTCAGCTTCTGACGCTGACGCGCCAAAAATTCCGCCCCCGAGCAGTGCGGCCGTGCGCGCCAGCGGTCGGAGACCACAGACTTCGACGTGCCCTCGACCGGCAGCCCACGCGGGGCTACAGTCGATTCCGCTGCGCATCGCTTGACCCCTGTTACCGAGCTTGGTAGAGGGTGTGGTGGTAGGCATGAGCCACGCGGACGGCCAGCAAACTTTGGGACTCTTCTTACGGCGGCGTGTCACCGTGCTGCTCGCGGTGCTGGGCATGACCGCGACCGTGTTGACCGGTGGGGCGGGGTCGGCGAGGGGCAGCATCGGGACGGGGCGTGTGCCGGCGCTGCACTGGTCGGCGTGCGGCGGCGGGTTCGAGTGCGCCAGCCTCGCCGTGCCGCTGGACTACGATCACCCGCGAGGCGATACGACCTCACTGGCCTTGATCCGGTTGCCGGCGGCTGACCAGCGGCATCGGATCGGTTCCCTGCTGATCAACCCGGGCGGTCCCGGCACTTCAGGCGTCGAGCGGGTCCGCGAAGGAGCGCGACAGCGGCTCCCACAGGTGGTGCGGGACCGCTTCGATGTCGTCGGCTTCGACCCGCGCGGGGTGGCCTCGAGCAGCCTTATCCGCTGCTTCTCAAGCGTGGCAGCGCAGTCCCGCTTCTTCGCAGGCGTGCCGCTGTTCCCGTTGTTTCCGGTCGGGCACCGCGAGCAGGTGGCTTTCATCGCGAAGATGGCCGAACTCGGCGGTATCTGCCTGCGAAACAACGCCGCGATCATGCAGCGCATGTCGACCGCAAATGTGGCCCGCGACATGGACGTGAGGTGTCCCATGCCGCGCGGCAAGATGCCCTGCAGCGGCTACGGTCCGCTGCCACCGCGGGCGCGCTGACGTACGAGGAGCTGGCAGCGCGGACCGGCCGGGCCTATGCCGCGAGTACCCGCGCCGAGCTGCAGGCGGTGACCGGGGACCTGCCCGTCGCCACGACGTCCGGTGCAGTCCACCCACCGCCTCGAAAGCGATGCTGGTCGCGAGTATCGCTAACGAGCGGGTCGCCGGCCGCTGGACGGTTCCGGCCCGGATGATTGCGGTGGCCGTTCTCGGTGACGTGATCGTCGACCTCCGAACCGCCGAGCTGCGTGCCGAGGAACTGTCGATCAAGGCGACCGCCGTGCTCGGCGATGTCTATGTACTCGTGCCCCGTGGAGCCAGCGTGGAGCTGTCCGGTATCGCGGTAGTCGGGCGCAAGAAGCTCGCCGCCGAGGCTGCGGACTACGCGGTGGCGGTCCCAGTCGTGCGGGTCAGCGCCTTCGCGACCATCGGTGACGTCATCGTTGCGACGCAGCCCCCGACGTCGCGCATGAAGTCCGCATGGGCTCGGTGGAGAAACCGGAAATCGGGTTAACCACCTTTGGGCGTCCCGAAATCCCGGAAAATTACCCTGCGGCGGTAGTTCCAGACGCCCAAAGGGATGTGAGCCAGCGGCCAGCGCCAGACCCAGCGGCCAGCGGTTGGGTTAGGAGCGACCGTGGTAGCTGCCGACGATTTCCGCCGCGGCAGGCGTCGGCATCGCCGTCACCCGATCAGCGATGTCGCGACCGAACTCAGCGAACGCACTGAGCTGCGGGATCGGGTTCGAGCCGTCGGGCGTGTCCGCAGTGGACATGTGGACAAACGACACGCCGTCTTGCAGGCACATCACTTGGTAGTCGATGTTGTCGGGCTGCTCGGCCTGTAGCTGCGCGAATACCTTGGCTATCAGGCGAACGTGCTCCGCCTTCGCTTCCGGGCGTACGGAGTAAGTCACGACGACGTTGTTCAGCATCAGGTGAGTCTCACACGTGTGGGCCGCAGCCGTCAGGCAGTTCGGTTCCGCGTAACCGAGCCGGGTCGGCCTCGTTGAGTGACTAAACGCCTGATTTCCGCCGAACAGTGGAGGATGACCATTGGCTTCCAGCCGTGCGCGCACAGCCCTTTTAATGGCCCTCGCCGGAAGTAGCTCCCTTGTGATGAGCGCATTGGTCCCGGTCGCGCACGCCGCGGCGCCGCTGGCCACCGTCGGCGGCTTCGGTTATGGGCAGCTGCAGTCGCAGACGATCGGGGCGGCCGGCTGTGGGACGAACACCGCGGGCGAACCGTCGATCCACGTATCGAAGGCAAACCTGGTCGGCGCGGGTTCGGAGGAGGGCATCGGCTCAGGCAGCGAGTACTGGCGCGCGACCCAGGTGGGCGGAACGGCCAACGCTTCGCCCTGCGCGCTCACCTACAGCGGTCAACCGAACGGGATGAGCAAGATCGGCGCTTCCGGCGGGGACATCGACACGGCCTTCGCGCCGCAGAAATCGTCGCTCGGGACGTATCGCATCTATGTCGCCAGCCTCAACCTCGTGTCGGTGAATGTGGCCGTCTCCAACGACAATGGCGCCACCTTCACTCAGACACCCGTTCAGGCCGGACTGCCGGTTGACGATCGGGAATGGATCGCCGCCTACGGTGCGAACACCAGCCTGCTGACCTATCACGACATCCTCACCAACAACATCGACGTGCTCCGGTCGGATAACGGCGGCACCGCGTATCAGCAGATCTCCCAAGTCATTCCGGCCACCGATTACAAGGCCGGCAACAACGAGCTCGGGAACCTGGTAATCGATCACAATCACCCGACGCCGGACGGGTTCTGGGCATACCAGGCCTTCGTCGCTCCGTCTGCCGACCCCGGCGCGACCTCCACCGGAACCAGCTTCAACGAGGCGTTCCTCGGCGTCTCCGAAGACGGGGGCCACACGTGGGGCGACAAGCCCATCCCGTGCTCGACGAAGTTCGGTGCCAACGGACTCGACCACAACTTCCCCAACGTCTCAGTAGCTCCCAACGGCACGTTGTTCTACACGGTGAGCAACGACAAGAGCATCTACGTCGCCGAATCCACCGACAATGGCGACACGTGGGCCTGCTCCTCGGCGATCAGCACGGTCGGGCAGGCGATCTTCCCCTGGATCGTGGCCACCAGCGCGGGCGAGGATCTTGTCTACTACGGCTCCGTCGGCACCGGTAGTAGTCAGACCTGGTACGTCTACTTCGCGCAGAACCGCAAGCAGTCGCTTACCGGCTGGAGCACCAAGCAGCTCATGCCCGTTCATCGGGGGCAAGTGTGCGAGGGTGGCGTGTCCTGCAGCGGTGGGCGTCAACTATTCGACGACTTCGGCATTGACACGGATCAGTCCGGCTGGGCTCATATCGCCTACAGCCACGATGGTCCAGAGCTCGGCGGGTCGGGCAGCTACACCGGCTACGCGATCCAGCAATCCGGTACGCCCGTCGGGTACCCCAACTAGACGAACCACCCCGGGCGTGGGCGGCGTCTCCCCGGTCGCCGTCCACGCCGCCTAACCCCCAGCCGGAACTCAAGCCGGAACCCAAGCCGGCCGCTGAGACAGCCCTAGCTCGCACGTCTCTTCGTGCTCTCGCCGATGACGACGGTGGCGTCCAGCTCTTGCGAACTGACCACCCGTGCGACCAGCCCGCTACGCGTGACGGCTTCGGCGGTGAGCCGCGCCTGACGCCGGCTGGTCTCGATCAAGAGCTGACCACCAGGCGCCAGCCATAGCGGCGCCGTTGCGCTCACACGCCGCTGGACGTCGATCCCGTCCTCCCCTCCGTCCAAGGCCAGCCGAGGCTCATGCAGCCGAGCTTCCGGCGGCAGCAGCCTTATCGCCTCTGTCGGCACATACGGAGCATTGGCGACCAGCACATCGATCCGGCCTCGCAGCGCCGCTGGCAGCGCGCCGTAGAGGTCACCCTCGTAGAC
>JAVEES010000400.1 GCA_030840285.1 Pseudonocardiales bacterium | reverse complement strand
GCGACGAGACCGGCGCGGCGCTGCTCCTGATCGCGCACAACCTGGGCGTGATCCGGCGGATGTGCGACCGGGTCGGCGTGATGTACGCCGGGAAGGTCGTCGAGGAAGGCCCGGCCGCCGAGGTGTTCCACGATCCGAAGCACCCCTACACCGTGGGGCTGCTGCGCTGCATTCCCCGCCGTGGCGCGCGGAAGGAGCGCGGCCACCTGGAAACCATCCCTGGGTTCCTGCCGCAGATCGGCGACGTGCTGCCCGCGTGCGTGTTCGTCGACCGCTGCCCGCTGGCCACGGAGATCTGCCGCACCGATCCGCCGCCGCTGGTGCCCGTGGGCGACGGGCGTTTCACGCGCTGTCACCACTGGGACCGGATCGACCAGATCCCGTCGCCCCCCGAACAGGACCTCCAGTCGACGGCCCCGGAGCACGCGGAGCCGGTGCTCACGCTGAAGGAGGTGTCGAAGACCTTCAAGCAGTCCGGCCAGGAGATCTTCGCGCTGGCCGACATCAACCTCGACCTGCGCGAAGGGGAGACGCTCGGCCTCGTCGGCGAGTCGGGCTCGGGGAAGACGACGCTTGCCAAGGCAATCCTCGGGATCCACCACCCCGACGACGGCGGGGTCATCATGCTCGATGGTGAACAGCTCGCGGGCACCGTCTCGAGCCGTGGAGTGAACGACAAGCGGGCGATCCAGATCGTCTTCCAGAACCCCGACTCGGCGCTCAACCGCAGCCACAGCATCCGCTACATCCTGATGCGGTCGCTGAACAAGCTGGCAAAGCTCACCGGATCGGCTGCCGAGAGCAGGCTCGAGCAGCTCGGCGAGAGCGTGCGGCTGCGGACGCAGCACTTCGACATGAAGCCGCGGCAGCTTTCCGGCGGCCTCAAACAGCGCGTGGCGATTGCGCGAGCATTTGCGGGCGGGCCACGGATCGTCGTCTGCGACGAACCGACCAGCGCGCTCGATGTGTCCGTGCAGGCTGCCATTCTCAACCTGCTTGCCGACCTCCAGCGCGACGAGGGCTCGAGCTACGTCTTCATCTCCCATGACCTCAACGTCGTGCGCTATCTCTCCGACCGCATCGCGGTGCTCTACCTCGGCCGCTTGATGGAGGTCGGGACAGCCGAGACGGTGTTCAGCGGGCCGCACCATCCGTACACCGAGGCACTGCTTTCGGCGGTGCCGAGCGTCGACGGGGAGCCGGCGACGCGGATCCGCCTGGAGGGCGAGATCCCGAGTGCCGCCGCGCCGCCTTCGGGCTGCGTCTTCCACACCCGGTGCCCGCGCTTCATCCCCGGCGTGTGCGAGGTAACCGAGCCGGCGCTCGTCGAGGTGGAGCCGGGGCACCAGATGCGGTGCCACATCCCGGTTGAGGAGCTCCGCGTTCTCCAGCGGGGCACCGTGCCCGCCGACGCGGCGCAGTAACCCGGCCCGCCATGGCGACACGCGATCCGATGACAAAGACGGAGTACGCGTACGCGGAGCTGCGCCGACGCATCGTGCACGGCGAGATGTCGGCGGGAACGCGGCTGCGGCTCCGTCAGCTCGCCGACGAGCTGAACCTCAGTGAGATGCCGATCAGAGAAGCGCTGCGGCTGCTGCAGCGTGACGGCCTGATCAGCTTCGAGAGCCACCGCGGGGCCACCGTCACGGATGTCTCCGCCGAGCAGGTGATCGACCGCATCTCGGTGCGGATGTGGCTCGAAGTCCTGGCCACCGAAGACGCGTCAACGCAGCACACACCCAAGGCCCTCACGGCCATGGGATCGGCGCTCGACCGCGCAGACGCTGCGGCCAAAGCCGAGAACTGGACGCGGTACACGCGCGAGAACCGGACGTTCCACGAGCTGGTGGAGGAGCCCGCGAGCGAGTTTCTCCGCGCGCTGATCGCCGCCGAATGGGACCGGGTCTGGCAGGCGAGAAGACAGTTCTCGTTGTTCGTCATGCGCCCGGCCCGGATGCAGCAGGCACAGGCCGAGCACCGCGCCATCTACGACGGGCTCTGCGCCGGTGACCCGGGCGCCGCCGTCGCGGCGATGACCGAGCACCGCCGCCACACGCTGGAGGCGTGGCGGCAGGCGTTCGCCGCCGAGCACCTGGTGTAACCGCCGTCACGTTGTCACGGCGGTTCTCGCCCTGACGAATCCGTCAAGGCGGCACCACGGTAGTACCTCCATCGTGCGGCTTCGGTTGGCAGGCGTTCTTGGTCTGGTTGTGGCGCTCATGGGCGTCTCGATCAGTGCTCGTGCGGATGAGCACAGCGGCCGAAGAGCCGATCAGGTCGCGCCCGCCGCGAAGACAGCGCGCCAGAGCGCAACGCACGTACTGCAGTCCTACGCCGGGCTGCCACTCGCGTTCGTCGCGAACCGCGGCCAGACAGACCGGCGCGCCCGCTACTACGCGCTCGGCTCCCGCTACGCGTTCTACGTCACGCGCAAGGGCGTCGTGCTGTCGCTCGTCAAGCGGTCGACGACGCTGCGCACCAGGGGCGTGGCGCTCGCGTGGCGGTTCGGCGGAGCGAGCCCGCGCGCCAGGATCGTCGCGCAGAGGCGCCTGACCGGACGGGTCAACAGCCTCCACGGCAACGACCCGGCGCGCTGGCGGACCGATCTGGCCCGCCACGCCGTGATCCGGTATCGCGGCCTCTGGCACGGCGTCGACCTCTCGCTGAGCGGCCACGCCGGAACGCTGAAGTACGAGTTCCGGCTCAAGCCGGGTGCGCGGATCCGGGACATCCGGCTCTCCTACCGTGGAGCAACGGGTCTTGCGCTCGACCGCGGAGGCGCGCTGCTGGTGAGGACGGCCGTGGGCAACCTGAGGGATTCGGCGCCTGTGGCCTACCAGACCGTCGCCGGCAAGCGCGT
>JAVEES010000381.1 GCA_030840285.1 Pseudonocardiales bacterium | reverse complement strand
CCTCGACTTCAACTGGGTTTTCGAGGCGCCCGTCGGCTGAAGATCATGCCAGTTTGGGGCTGGCGACACTTTCGGCAGCTCCCGGCCCTCGAAGCGTGGCGCCGACCTGCGCCGCCGCCTCAGCTATCGCGGCATCGCGGGCGGCCGTAGCCTCCTCCACGGTCAACGTGCGGTCCGCTGCTCTGAACCTGCACGCGAATGCCAGCGACTTCATGCCGGCAGCTAGGCGGTCCGGGTCGGCATAGACATCGAAGAGCCGGACGGATTCCAGGAGCTCACCCGCTCCGTCCCGAATCGCTGAATCCACTGCCGCGCTGGGCACGCTCTCGCCCACGACGAGGGCGAGGTCAAGCAGCACCGGCGGAAAGTTCGAGAGCTCGGGGGCCTCGGCGGGGGCTGGCGGGGCGAAGGCGTCGAGATCTAGTTCCATGGCGTTCGTGCGCGCCGGCAGATCGAGCGCGCCGATCACCCGAGGGTGAAGTTCACCGGCAACTCCTACCACCGCGCCGCCGAGTAGCAACTCGGCGCAACGTCCGGGATGCCACGGCGGCACATCACCCTTGCGGATCTCAAGCTCGGCGCCGGCCGTGCGGGCTATCGTGCGGGCGGCCTCGACGGCGTCGAGCCAGCTGGCCGGACGTCCTGGCCCCCACCAACCGGACCTCTCGAACTCACCCGCGAGCACCACCGCGGCGTGCCGGGGCTGAATCGGGATCGCGGCGTCGATGGCTGCCAGTTCCTCAGCGCTCGGTGCATGCTCGACGCCCGGACGGATCGCGACGCCGCCCGATGGCGAGGCGAGATAGACCAGGCCGATCTCGAACAGTGCGATGTCGCGGTTTCCACGGCCGACATTGCGCGTCAGGTTGGCCAGCAGGCCGGGCAGCAACGAGGTGCGCATCTCTGGCTCGGCATCTGAGATCGGGTTCGCGAGGACGACGGCACGCCGGCGCGGATCCTGCTCTGCCAAGCCGAACTGATCGTGAATCGCCGGTGAGACGAACGGGTAGCTCAGGACTTCGGTGAAACCCGACTCGGCAAGGGCTCGAGACACCGAACGGCGGAACCGCTGCTCCTCGGTAAGCCCGTTCCCAGCCGGTGCGGTAGGAAGCACGGACGGAATGAGGTCATATCCCTCGAGACGTACGACTTCCTCGACCAGGTCGACCGGGTCGGTCAGATCCGGGCGCCAGCTCGGCGGCCGGACGCGTAGCAACGTCGGACTGTGGCGACCGGGCGAACTCTCATCCACTTCCACCACGCAGCCCACCTGGCGCAGCCGCGCAATGACGGACTCGGTGGCGATCGGCAGGCCGGCCACCTCACCGGCCAGTTGCCCGTCGAGATCGATGACGGGCAGCTCGGGGCCCGAGCCGATGACGGTGTAGCCGGGAGTTGCCGTTGCGCCGCCGTGCTCGATCAACAAGTCGACGCAGCGTTGCAGGGCCACACCCGCTATCTCGGGATCCACTCCTCGCTCGAATCGCTTGGCCGCCTCGGAGGGAAGCTTGTGCCGGCGGACGGCGCGGGAGATGGAGGCCGGATCCCAGTGCGCCGCCTCCAGCAGGATCGTGGTCGTGGCATCGGAGATTTCGGTGCTTGCACCGCCCATCACCCCGGCCAGTGCGATCGGGCCGGAACCATCGGTAACCACCAGGTCCTCCGGATCGAGCGCCCGGATAGCCCCGTCGAGCGTCGTCAGCTTCTCTCCCGCCTCGGCTCGGCGCACCACCAGATCGCCCGATAGCTTCGCCAGATCGAAGGCGTGCAGCGGCTGGCCGGTCTCGAGCATCACGTAGTTGGTGATGTCCACGGCGAGCGAGATGGGTCGCATTCCCGCCGAGCGGAGCCGTGCGGCG
Source organism: Pseudonocardiales bacterium (assembly GCA_030840285.1). Lineage (GTDB taxonomy): Bacteria > Actinomycetota > Actinomycetes > Mycobacteriales > Jatrophihabitantaceae > Jatrophihabitans_A. The sequence goes on along the minus strand of JAVEES010000381.1, from coordinate 1,146 downwards.
ATGGCGGAGGGAGTCGGAGCGGTCGCGTCTATCCCGGTGACCGTGCGGGCCGAGAACCGGTCGCAACCGGCAGGGTCAGAGACCAGGACCGGGTAACCCCGATCGTCGGCCTCGGGCACCGGGAGCGAGACGTCGTGAAAGGGCACCTCGAGTGCGGCGGCGGCCTCCCGGGCCAGCCCGCGCACCGACAGGCAGTAGCCACGATCGGGCGTCACGGCGATGTCGAGCACCGCGTCGCGCAGGCCCAGCACGCTCAGCGCGTCGTCACCGGGCTCGGCGGTGCCCGGCGGCAGTACCAGGATGCCGGAATGGTCATCCCCGATTCCGAGTTCGCGTGCCGAACAGATCATGCCGTCGGAGACGTGGCCGTAGGTCTTGCGAGCGCTGATCTCGAAACCGCCGGGAAGGGTCGCGCCCGGCAGCACCACGATGATGAGATCGCCCTGTGCGAAGTTGTGAGCGCCGCACACGATGCCGCGTGGCGCCGGCTCACCGACGTCGACCTGGCACCAGCGGACCACCTTGCCGTTCTTCTGCGGCTCGTCGAGGAAGGACAGCACCCTGCCGACGACCAGCGGCCCGCGGATGCCGTCCGCACCGCTCTCGACCCGCTCCACCTCGAGCCCGACGCGGACCAGGGCATCGCCGAGTTCGCGCCCGGTCAGTCCGGCCGGCAGGTCGACATGTTCGCCGATCCAGCTGATTGCTGCGCGCATCTCAGGCCTCCATTCCGAAAGCCTGGGTGAAGCGCAGGTCGCCCTCGACGATGTCGCGCATGTCGGCGGCATTGTTGCGGAACATCATGGTGCGCTCGATTCCCATCCCGAAGGCGAAACCGGAGTAGACGTCCGGGTCGATACCGCAGGCGCGCAGCACCCGCGGATTGACCATCCCGCAGCCACCCCACTCGATCCATCCCTCGGAGTTGCAGGTGCGGCAGGGGCGCTCCGGGTTTCCGACGGACTCACCACGGCAGACGAAGCAGAGCAGATCGGGTTCAGCGCTCGGTTCGGTGAACGGGAAGTACGACGGACGGAGCCTGGTGACGATTCCTTCGCCGAAGAAGGCCTGCGCCATGTGGTCAAGCGTTCCCTTGAGGTGCGCCATCGTGATGCCCCGGTCGATCACCAGACCTTCGAGCTGATG
>JAVEES010000261.1 GCA_030840285.1 Pseudonocardiales bacterium | reverse complement strand
TCGTCGGTCATGCACGCGAGCGTAGGGCGGGCGTCGCCAGGGGCTTGAGGTCCCACGAGGCCGCGTACCCCTCCGACTCGATTCCGAGTGCGACGTTGCCGCGGGCATTCATGTTGGCCAGCGCGATAAACGCCGTCAGCTCGACCAGGGCCGCCTCCCCGAGCTGGGAGCGCAGCTCAGCGACCATGTCGTCCGTCACGCTCGGCGGGGTCTGGGTCATAGCCTCTGCGTAGCCCATCACCGCACTCTCCAGCGGCGTGAACACGACCGAGTCGCGCCAGCGCGGCACGTCGCGGGCCTTGTCCAGGTCGAGGTGCTCGTTGAACGCCTGGAAGTAGCCGAAGTCCAGGCACCAGCTGCAGCCGATCTGCGCTGCCACGGCCATGTGGGCAAACGACTTCAGGCTGAGGTCACAGGCGTTCCACTTCGCGGCTTTGGCGCCTATGCCCATCGTCGCCTTGAGCACGGCGGGGTTGTGCCAATACACGCCCAGCGGGTCCGGCACGCGGCCGAGCAGCTTCCTGCTGAACCTCTTCACCAGGGCGCCATAGAGGCCGGTGATCTCTGCCTTGGGGATTCGGGTGGTGCTCATCTGTCCTCCTCGTGGATTGATCTCACATCAAGACACCGGCGATCCACGAGATGTGACACCGCCACGTTCGTTCGACACACGCGCTGTCCACGCACGCTGCCGCGAGCGTCGGGTGAGCGCCTTGACTGCAAGCCTTATCGCAGCGAGGAGCGTGACTCCATACGCACGTAAAGAATGACGAGTGCGGCTGTGGTCAGCGAGAAGCCCACCAGGAATAGCCAGGTGAGCACGTTCGACGTATCGAACTCCGAGTGCGCGCGTGCCGCGCCAATCAAGATCAGCAACAGCATGAATCCCGCGACCTGAAGCAGGATTCGAACAGCACTCCACCGCCGCTCCCACAACGCCCCGACACCGGCCGCTCCGAGCGCGAAGACGGCGCCCAACGTGCGCGCGGTCAAGGTGGTCAGATGCCACGGCCAGACAGTCACGCCGGACGCCGGAAACAGGTACAGAAACACGCACATAGCCATCGACGTCGCACCGGCCAGGACGAGAACGGCCGCCGCCGCAGGACCGATTCGCCCGCCGGAGTCGGCTGCCCAGTCATATTCTCGCTGGTTGCGGAAGAACGCCGCGAACACCAACACCGGCGTGGTGAAGTACAGCGCCACCCACAGCCAGAACGCCACATTGCCGTGCAAGAACTGGTGCCAGTGAAGGATTGTCGTCACACCCATCAACGTGGCGAACATGCCGACGGGTAGAAATCCGCCGGCGACCGTGTGCCATTGCGATGCACGGACGACCCGGAGGAAGAAGTAGGCGCCACCGAGGTAAACCGAGCCGAGCACCATGGCCGACATACTCGGCTTGATCCCCCAGGCAAAAAGTCGCGTCGTGTCGGTCGGCCACGGCACGAGCACCATAAAGGCCAGGACCAGAAATGGCACGATGACGGCTGCCAGAACCCGCGTGGAAAGAAATACCTTGTCAGTTCTGGTCTGCTCTTGGTCAACCATATTCGCCCCCGAATATCAGCGATATCCTAACGCGCTCGTCGAAGTCTTCGGCGATCTTCTGTGTTCTGTCAGGCAGGACCCCTCGTTGGGCGCTCTACCGAGCGCGAGCCTGATCCACCGACGAGCCAGGCCCGTCGGTTAAACGCTGCTGGGCGGGCCGACTCGTGGATGGCCGATCCGGGCTTGCCGGCGACGTCCGGGCACCGAGGACGCCAGCACCCGGGCGACCACCGAGGGACGCGCCAGCGAGCGGGTCGGCTCCACCAGGTTCAGCACGAGGTTGAACGACCGCGCTAGCTCGACCGAGGTGTGGCTGGCCTTGATTAGCCGCAGGACGTAACGGTTGACCTGATCCGTCCCCCGCGCCTTCGGGCCCACCGTCTGAGGATGCAGGAAGTCCGCGCCGACGGCGATCGCCCAGGGTGCGTCGATAATCTTCGCGGCCCTGCGGTGGAACCGCCGTGGCAGCTCCGCCGAAGCCACCCCTAGCTCTCGCACCGTCTCGCCGAGCGCACCGGCCTGCAGGGCGGCGCACGCCATGCCCTGCCCGTAGATGGGGTTGAAGCTACATGCGGCATCGCCGAGCGTGACGAACCCCGGCAGCAGCCGCCGCACCATCTCGTAATGCCGGCGCTGGCTGAACGGGAAGCGGTAGGAGGCGTCCGAGGACAGCGGACCCGCGCGCTCGACCAGCTGCGCCACCGCCGGCGACAGCAGGCCGCGGGCAAACGCGAGGACCTCCTCAGGACTCGTACCCGGGGCGTCGCCGTGCACGCCCGCCAGCGTCACCATCCACCGCGAGCCCTCCACCGGAAGCACCGCCCCGCCGCGGAAGGACGTGGGCGGTGAGGTGCCGCAGACCAGGAAGGTGCCTTCGAAGTCGTCGGCCGAGCGCGGCAGGAAGCCGCTGGCATACGCGCAGTCGATCGTGACCCGCGTTACCGGCGGCGCGAGGATCGCTGAGGACCGGAGCTGGTGCGCGATGCGCGAAGACCGACCGGAACAGTCGACGACGAGGTCCGCCCGACGCAAGGCTCCCTCGACCACAACCCCGGACACCTGCCCCTCGGACACGTCGACCCGGTCGACGACGACCCCGTCCTCAAGATTCACGTTGGGCAGCAAAGCGATTCTGCGACGAACCACCTGCTCCAGCAACGGCCGGGTCATGCTGAGGGCGGGCCTGCCCCAGTCGCCTTGCGCTCGGTAGCCGCCGGCCTGGTACACCCAGGCCCGGGTGCCATCGACCCAGACCGCGCCCATCGCCGTGAGCTCGTCATCGATCCCTGGAAACCACGCCACCAGCCGGTCCAGACCGGCGGTCAGCAGCAGATGAAGGTGCCGTCCCTGGGGCACGTGCCCGCGCGGCGAGGCGTCATCGGTGAGCCCCTCCCGCTCCATGACGACGACCTCGTCGACGTGCTCGGACAGTACTCGCGCGGTCAGGAGCCCCGCGACGCTCGCACCGACAACGATCGCCGACGTCATCCCGTGAGTCTGACCTATGCCAGCGGTCAGGAGAAGGGAGCGGCGGAGTTCTGGGTCGGCGGATGCGGCTCGCTCCAAACGATGCCACGCCGGACCGGTCAGCGGCGCGGCCCAGCCGACCTGGCCGCACTCGAATCAAGAGCTTTTGCTTGACACTTACCCTCAAAAGCACTGGAATCGGCCCCAGGCCCGAGGCGCGCCACAAGCATGCCCGGGTACCGCAACGGACCTGAGGAGTGGTCGATATGCGTCGTCGTCATGGTGTTCTGCTCACGTGCATGGCGGTGGCGGTGGCCGTCGCGATACCCGGATACGCCACCGGAAGTCCGCCCCCGAAGGACGCCGGCGCCGAAAGCCAGGACGCAGCCGACGCAGCCGACTGGTTCACCTCGCAGCGGTTGGCGCCCAACGGCTCCGTGAACCCGAACGCCTACGCCGCCGCTGCCGCGCAGCTGGCGGCGTTGCCGACCGTCAGCGGCACCTGGCGGGAGCGGACGAATGTGCCCGGTGCGGCCGGTAACGACTTCTCCGACTCCCCGCAGTACGCCGACCCGGCTTCCAGCAACTCCGGGGCCGGCGACCAGTGGGTGGGCGGGCGCATGACCGCACTCGCCGCCGCGCCGGACGGAGCACTCTTCGCCGGTGCAGCCGACGGCGGCGTGTGGAAGTCCAGTGATGCCGGGCAGCACTGGACGCCCACGACCGACTCCCAGGCCACCCTGTCCATCGGCGCTCTGCTGGTCACCGGGTCGGCCTCGGGGTACACCGTCTACGCCGGAACGGGTGAGGCCAACACCAGCAGTGACAGCTACGCCGGCGTGGGGGTCATCGCCTCCACTGACGGCGGGGCGAGCTGGCACCGGGTCGGTGGCCCAGAACTCAACGGCGCGCTCATCTTCCGTCTCGCGCAGAACGGCACCGCCCTGCTCGCCGCGACATCGCACGGGCTCTACCGCTTCGACACAGCCTCGAGCACGGCGTGGTCACCGGTGTTGCAGCCGGCCGGGCCCCCGTCAGACGGCGTCAACTTCAACCTCGTCGTCGGCAATATGATCAGCGATGTAGCCGTCCGGCCAGGCACAAACGGCCGGCAGGTCGTCGCGGTCGCCGGCTGGCGCGCAGGAGCGCCGACCAACGGTTTGTACCTGTCCAGCGACGGTGGCAACCATTTCAGCTACCTCGCCAACCCGCAGGGCTGGGTGCCGGCCAAGGCCGAGGGACGCACCACGCTGGCCTACTCGGCTGCCGGCGACAAGGTCTATGCGATCGTGCAGAGCCCGTACCTGCTCAACGTGGGGACGAATGGGAAGACGTTGCTGCAGGGCGTCTACGTTTCCGGCAACGGCGACCCCAAGGGCCCGTGGACCAAGATCGCCACCTCCAGCAAGCTGGCCTCCAGCGGTTCCGCGCAGACGATCTCGCGGATCGGCAAGGGCTACGGCCCGGGCGTTCAGGCTTGGTACAACCAGTTCCTGGCAGTCGATCCCAACAACTCCTCGCACGTCTACCTTGGGCTCGAGGAGGTGTATGAGACGCAGAACGGCGGTTCCGGCTGGAACACCGTCGGCCCCTACTGGAACTTCGGGTTCAGCTGCTTCTCGTACTCACCGTTCGAAGGCACCTGCAACCACAACCAGGCACACTCCGACCAGCACGCGGCAATCATCAGCGGAGGCCGGCTGATCATCGGCAACGACGGCGGCGTGTACGCCCGCCGCTTGACCGATCACAATGTCGGTGACTGGACGAACCTCAACGCCCACCTGGACGCACTCCAGTACTACAGCGCGGCCGGCAGTTCCGACGCGACGATCTATGGCGGCTTGCAGGACAACGGCAGCAACAAGGTCTTTCCCACGCCGTCGCCCGTTCTGGACGATCGCGGCAACCCCATCACGGTCAACTCGGTGCAGGTCTTCGGCGGCGACGGCGGCTACACGATCGTCGATCCACGCAACTCCAATAACGTGATTACCGAGTACACCAATCTGGCGGCGGCCAAGTCGACCAACGGCGGCCGCACTTGGTCCTCGATCGACCCGGTCGACCCGGACCCGCGTTTCATCGCTCCCATTGTCATGGACAGCAGCGATCCGAACCACCTGCTGGCCGGTGGTGCGTTCGTGTGGAGCTCGAACGCCGGTGTCGCCGGTGTCACCGCTGGCACGGGCGCGGCGACGGACTGGAAGTCCATTTTCGACGTGCGGACGGCCCTCGGCGGAAATGCCAGCTCGCAGGTCACCGCGCTGGATGCGGTGACGGTGAAGGGTGTTCAGTACGTCGCGGCGGCCTGGTGCGGACCGTGCAACCCCAGCTTCAGCAGCGGCAGCGGGTTCAAAGCAGGCTTGGTGATGCTGAACAACAGCGGCGGCACGTGGCATGCGTCATCGCAGGTCTGCACCGGCGGAAGCTGCACGGCGTCCGGCCTGGCGAACCGCTACATAAGCGGTGTCCGCATCGATCCGGCGAGTCCGACGCATGCGTACCTGACGCTGTCGGGCTACTCCCGCAAGTGGATGATCGGGCCCGACGATCCGGGCGTGGGTCACGTCTTTGAGACCAACTCCGGCGGAGCGAGCTGGACCGACGTTTCGGGCAATCTTCCGGACGTGCCGGCTGATGATGTGCAGTACCGGGGCGGCTCGCTGCTCGTAGCCTCCGACATCGGCGTGTTCGTCTCGACTGACGACGGCGCGACCTGGAGCGTTCTGGGAAGCAACCTGCCCCACGTTGTGGTGAATCAGCTGACCATCGACCCGAACGGCAACCTCGTGGCAGCCACCCACGGGCGGGGCATCTGGACACTCGCCAGCCCGTAAGGGTGCTGCCGTCAGGGACATCCCCGTTGTAAACGAACGCCCACACCGACGTGAGCGCTCGACAAGCGACGTGAGCGCTCTCGACAAGCGCGATGGCCGGGTCGATGATGGTGGCGCGTCAACGACCACGGGGAGTGAGGTTGCCATGCCTGATCGAGAAGACGCTGCGCTGCTGGTCCAGCTCGCACAATGGGGAACCAGCCTCGGATTGCAGCCCGCAATGAACACGGTCTTCGCCGACGATTTCGATCCCGAGTCGGCGAGCGCGAACGACGAGCCGGTCAACACCGTTCTCTCATTCGGTGAGACGGTCGGAACGCTCACCAAGAACGGATTGATCGACACCGGCCTCGTCCTCGACTGGCTATGGATCTCCGGTGCCTGGGCACGCGTCAGGCCCGCGGCGCTGAAGGCACGCGAGAAATTCGGCGTCCCCGAACTGTACGAAAACATGGAGGCACTGGCCGCCCAGCAGAAGTAGCGAGTTCCGGTGGTGCGCCGGAAACGACAGCCGGGTCGGCGCACCGGACATCGTCAGGTACCCGACGCAATAACGGTCAACCGGTCACGGCGTCGGTGCAGGTTCACGCGTCTCGAGTGCTCATGCGCCAGGCCCCGATGATGGTCCATCCGATTGCCCAGGCCAGGATCACACAGACCGCCGTCGTGGTGGATTCGGTCAGGCGGAAGTCGCGGCCGCCACCGCCGAAGGCCAGCGGCAGCTCCCCTGGTTCGAGATGTGCGGTGGCGACGCCGAGGACGCTGCGTTGCAGGTTCTCCAGATGCGGTATGCGGACGCGCAGGACGATCGGCGTGATGATGACTTCCAGGACGATCATCCCGACCACGGCGACGGTTCGTTGACCGAGCAGCGATGCCACCCCAAGTCCGACGAGGAAACCGACCGTGGTTTCCAGTTCCAGCCACAGCCCCGTCTTGATCATCAGTGTGTTGGAGGGGTAGCGGAATTGCCTTTGGTAGAACGTCCAGTTCTGATCAGCGACCCGGACAGCGGCGGTGCGGAGCTGCCTGGGCGAAGGGGTCGGGAGATTGGCTGGTGGGTTCTTGCCGATCACGGTTCCAGGCCCCGTGGTCCCCGGCCCGCACGGGAGGTTCACTGGAACGTTCTCCGAAGGAAGGTGGCACAGGACGTCCTCCGCGTGGTCACCCGCCCAGGTCTCGAGCTGGGCACGCGACAGTCCTGCGGGCACGTGCAGACCGTTGAGGTTCAGGGTGGTCGGTGCCGCGTAGACACAGACGGCGCAGACGATGCCGAATCCGATCGCGACCAGCGGCACGATGATCGCCAGGCCGGCAGGGATGCGGGCCAGGTAGATAGCGATGCGGGATCGCCCTGTGACGACGAGGTGGCGGAACATTCCTTCGGTCAGGTCGACCGATCCGGCGGTGCAGCCTAGGGTCGCGGCGACGATGAAGCCGAAGGTATAGAGGATTCCAGCCGATAGCCCGGTGTAGATGTCGTATCCGCCAGCGGGGCCGTAGGTCTTGGGGGCGAGCGCATGCAGGAGCAACCGGGCGCCGAGGAAGACCGTCGGGATGCCGATCGTCACGAGGATCAGGGTGATCATGAGCCCGCGACGTCTGCGCAGCTCCATGAACCTGGTGGCGATCATCGCGCGGGTAGGCAATGGCGAGCCGCGGTGGTCCCGTGCGGGTGTTGGCGGGTCGGCCGGGGCAGTCATGCCGGCCTCGGGCCGGAGCGTCATCAATCTTCACCCAACCGGCTCGTGATCTGCAGGAACCACGACTCCAACGAGGTCTGCACCAGCTGTAGCCGCCATACCGAGATGTTGCCGCTGATCAGGATCCGGGCGATCTCGGCGATGACGTCTCGTGGTTCTCCGCCGGCGAGCGTGACGGCCAGTCCGTTCTCTTCGATCGCGACGGTCACGGGCAGGTTGGTCTCAGCGAGGAGAGCGCCGGCGCGGCGCGGTTCGGAACAGTCGACCTGCAGCGTTACCGCGGCGCCCGCGAGCAATTCAGAGATCGGTCCCTGCCGGATGACGTTGCCGCGGTCCACGATCGCGACTGCGTCGCAGGTCCGCTCGACTTCGTCGAGCAGGTGGGAGGACAACACGACGGTACGGCCTTCGCCGACAAGGGCCCGGATCATGTCGCGCATCTCGTGCATGCCGGCCGGATCGAGTCCGTTCATCGGTTCGTCGAGGATGAGTAGTTGCGGGTCACCGATCAGGCAAGCCGCCACACCCAGTCGTTGCCGCATTCCCATGGAATACTTCGATACCCGGTCGTCCGCGCGATGCAGGATCCCGACCCGTTCCAAGGCTGCCTCGATCCGACCGCGGGCAGCGGGTTCGCGGGCAGCGGCCAGAACCTGCAGGTTCTGCCTGCCGGTCAGATGGGCATGGAACCGCGGTTCATCCACAATCGCCCCAACCCGGGCGAGCGCCAGGTCACGGTGCTGGGGAACGGGCTGACCAAGCAGCCACATCGAGCCCGCGTCAGCCTGCGTCAAACCGAGCAGTACCCGGATGAGGGTCGTCTTGCCTGCGCCGTTCGGACCGAGGTAGCCGAACGCGCACCCGCGCGGAATGCGCAGATCCACTCCACTGACGGCGACGTTGCTGCCGAACCGCTTCGTCAACCCCCGAGTTTCGACCGCCCACTCGCTGCCCTCACCGACCGCAACTGTCGCTGTCACCGCAGGCCGTCCGAAAGCCAACTGCGGTGCCAGGAGAGCGGTAGGCGATCATCGGGTTCCGCGTCCAGGTGTTGGTGTCTAGCAGGCAGCATGGCGACCCTGTTTCTCGCGGCGGATCCGACGAGGTGATCTTGCTCCGGCGCGGACCCCGTCACCTCAGGGAACACCCTGACATTCACCCTCGACAAGGGGCGCGTGAACCAGCGATTCAGCGTGGATTCATAGAAGACGATCTGCTGCTGCCCGGGGTCCAGCGCTGCGGCCCGGGACAGCCGCACCAGGGTCAATCGCGACGTCGCGCTCGAAGGACGACGTCGTGGGTGTGATGTGCCCCGGCACCGCCTGCGATATCACGTGGTCGTGTCTCATTGACCTCGATGTGCCAGTTGACGTCCAGAAGAGCCGCGACATCGGCGGGATACACGAAGTCGGCGGGGTCGAACCCGTGGGCCTTGGCCGCTTCTGGATCGATATCGGCATGGTGCACGACGAGTAGCAGCCCGCCGGGGGCGACGGCGGCGAGAAGCGCGCGCTCGGCATCGTGACCGGCCGTCCGGGGCAGCGCGGCGTACTGCACCGACACGAGATCGAATGCGCTTGGCGCCAGCGATGCATCCAGCAGGTCGGCATGTACCCATTGCACCTGGGCCCCGGCCTGCTCGGCATGCAACGCGGCCCGCTGTAGCGCCACCCCGGACACGTCCAGGCCCGTCACGTCCCATCCCTGGCGGGCCAACCAGACGGCGTCCGCGCCCTCGCCACAGCCGACGTCCAAGGCACGCCCAGGTGCTAGTCCCGCGACCTCGGCGACGAGCGCGGCGTTGGGCTGACCGCTCCAGACCCGATCCATGCTGGCGTAGCGCTGGTCCCAAACGTCTTGGCCGTGCGCATTGTGCTTGCTGTCGGCGCGGGCCGCCCCCGCGGCATCAGCGGTGACCAGGTCATTGTTGATGGCAGAGCCGGCGGCGAGGCCCGCGGCCGCGGAGCTGATCACCTGCGCCGGGACGCTGGCGACGTTGCCGGCCACCCAGACGCCTTCGGCAGCGGTGGCGCCGCTGGCGTCTGCCTCGATCTGGGTTCCCAGGAGGAAGTCACCGACCCGCACCTCAGCTGGCTGCAGGCCGAGCGGGACGAGCAGGTCAGCACGCGCCCGGCAGACCGGTGCGACCACCAGCGCGTCCAGTTCGACCCGCGAGCCATCCTCGAGCAGCACAGCGGTCAACCCGGACCCGTCGGCCTCTACCTCAACGACCCGGCCAGGGATCACCGCGATGCCGAGCGCGTCAAGCTCTGCCCGCTGCGCAGGCTCCAGCGCCGGGCCGGTATGGCCCAGCAGCATCACCTGCGAGCTGAGCTGCCGGAACAGCAGCGCATGGTGGGCGGCCATCGGTCCGGTTGCCAGCACACCCACGCGCCGGTCACGGACTTCCCAGCCGTGGCAGTACGCGCAGTGCAGCACGTCAATACCCCAGCGCTGGGCAAGTCCGGGAATCGCGGGCAGTTCGTCGACCGATCCGGTGGCAGCCAGAAGCCTCCGCGCCGTCACCGTCCGCTGATCCAACGCCACAACAAAGAGCTCGCCGTCGCGCGAGACATTGTCGACCCGGGCCTGCAGGATCTGCCCGCCGTAGGCCTGAACCTCCTTGCGTCCGGCGGCGTACAGGTCGGCTGGTGCCGTGCCGTCACGGGTCAGAAAGTTGTGCACGTGGCCGGCAGGCGCATTGCGCGGCTCACCCGCGTCGACCAGCAGCACCGAGCGTCGCGAGCGGAGCAATGCGACTGCTCCACTCAGCCCGGCGGCGCCGCCACCGATCACCACCACGTCATAGTTGTCGTTCACGGGTCCAGCCTGCGGTCGTATCGGCCGATATGACAAGTCGCGACCGGCGGCGGTTGCTGCCTTCCGAAGCTGTCGCCTGTTGTCAGAGGGCCGCGATAGGTTCTGGTCATGGACTGGAAGATCGAACTCATATTCATACCAGTGACCGATGTCGACCGGGCAAAGGCCTTCTACGTCGAGCAGGTCGGCTTCCATGCCGACCACGACCAGCAGGTCAACGAACAGCTGCGGTTCGTCCAGCTGACACCGCCCGGATCGGCCTGTTCGATCGCGTTCGGGACCGGCATCACCCAGATGACGCCCGGCAGCCAGCGCGGGGTGCAGGTCGTGGTGCCGGATGCTGCGGCGGCCCGTCAACAGCTGATCGAGCGTGGCGTGCAGGCGAGCGAGGTAGACGTCCAGCCGTGGGGCTCGTTCGTCACCTTCGACGACCCTGACGGCAACGGCTGGATCCTTCAGGAGCTACCGGCACGTCAGTGACCGGCGACCGCGAGCACGGTGCGCGGGCTGTGAGTGCAGCGCTCACCCGGGGCAGCTTCGCGGATCACGTTTCGGACGGCGGCCTTTCAGGATAGGGTTCGGCCTGCAGCTGGTTCGGCTCATCCTCCAGATGGGTTCGTGGCAACAGGGAATCCGGTGCAATACCGGAACTGCCCCGCAGCGGTGAACGGGAACGACCGTCGGCAACAAAGCACTGGGGCATGATCGCCTGGGAAGCGCCGACCAGTAGGTGAGTGGGGACGTGCAGTCCCTGCTTGCGCCCGTGAGTCCGAAGACCTGCCAGCGCACCGGGCACTTCCGTGCCCGGTGGTCCGAACGCCGCGTGGGACGGCAACCGCCTGGTAGAAGCCATGATCTGGCCGATGCCCGCTCTTGGCGCCCGCGTTGCTGTCCGGACCGTTCGGGCCAGCTCGCGAGGAGAGAGCTTTGACAGCCAGGCACAACCCGTTTCGCGATTCAGCCAGCGACGCCCGCGATCAGGCACCGCCTCCTAGCCCGACACAAGGCCGGTAGCGCGATGACGTTACCCGCGGTGGCCTCCGCTCGGTTGGGCCGGGCCGAATTTCGCGACATCATCGGTGTCTTCAGCGTGATCCTGATCATGAACGTGGTCGCGTGGTCGGTACTGATCCTGGGTGTGGCGCCCAAGCATCTGCAGGTGGGGTCGCAGGTCTTCGGGGTGGGCCTGGGCATCACCGCGTTCACGCTCGGCATGCGCCATGCCTTCGATGCCGACCACATCGCCGCGATCGACAACACCACCCGCAAGCTGCTCGCTGACGGCAACCGGCCGGTCTCGGTCGGATTCTGGTTCGCTCTGGGCCACTCGACGCTCGTCATCGCGATGGCGGGGCTGACCGCCCTGGGAGCTCGAGCGGTAGCCCGGCTGGCCGACCACGATTCTTCGACCCACCAGGTGCTGAGTCTGATCGGCACGTCGGTGTCCGGAGGTTTCCTGTACCTGATCGGCATCCTGAACCTGGTGGCCTTCGTCGGCATCGTCAAGGTCTACCGCCGCGCCAAGGCCGAAGGCTATGACGGACGGGCCCTGGATGAAGCGCTGGACAACCGCGGCCTGATCACCCGCGTACTCAGGCCGTTGATGCGCTCGATCACCCATCCGGCGCAGATGTTCCCCATCGGTGCCCTCTTCGGGCTCGGCTTCGACACAGCCACCGAAATCGCACTTCTGGTCCTGGCCGGTTCGGGCGCCGCAAGTGGGCTGCCCTGGTACGCCATCATCGTCCTGCCGCTGCTGTTCACCTCCGGGATGAGCCTGTTCGACACTCTCGACGGCGCATTCATGTGTGTCGCCTACCGCTGGGCATTCGCCAACCCGATTCGGAAGATCTACTACAACCTGACGATCACCGGCCTATCAGTCGCCGTGGCGCTGTTGATCGGCACCATCGAACTTGTCAGCGTCCTGCATGACAAGCTCGGCCTCGCCGACCCGATCACCGGCTGGATCGCCGGACTTGGCCTGCAGAACGTCGGATTCTTCATCGCCGGGTTGTTCGTGGTGGTCTGGGCCGCCGCGATCTCCTACTGGAAGCTCAGCGGAGTGGAGCGACGCTGGACCCCGCCCTTGTCGTGATCAACTCGCGTTTGGTGCCGTCATAGCAGCACGAGACGCGAGTTGATCAAGACGCCTCGGCGGGCACGTTCTCGGCCAGCGTGCCAGACGATCCGGACGAAACCTTAAGTGAATCTAATTTCGGACGATTGGGTGATGTCCACGAAAAACGCAAACCCGGCGCAAGCCGGGGACGCAAAGTCACGGAACCCTACGGGTTAGCCGGACTACCGAACAGGAGAACCACCCATGCGCAAGAGCATCATCCTCGTCGGGGCGGCAGCCGCCGCCGGCCTGGTCGCCCTCGGCGGCTCGGCTTTCACCGGCTCCGGCCTCAGCACCAGCGGCACCGCTGCCTCCCCGCAGTTCATCGGCGGTACCGTCAGCCAGTCGGTGACCGGAGCGACCCTCACCGCGATCAATTATGGCTTCACCGACGTTACGAACACCTCGGTCAACACGATCGCGTTGACCTTCGCCACCACCGCTGACGGTCGTACCGTCGCCGCCGTACCGTCGGGTGGCGCGGGTGGCACCTTCGCCTGCAGCGATATCCTCAACAACGCCTCCAGCTGCACGTTCGCCCCGGCGACTGCGGAGACCGGCTACACCGGGCTGACCAGCCTCGCAGTCACCGTCAGCTAACCCCCGGATGCCGG
>JAVEES010000321.1 GCA_030840285.1 Pseudonocardiales bacterium | reverse complement strand
AGTTTCGGCGACCATAGCGAGAGGGAAACGCCCGGTCCCATCCCGAACCCGGAAGCTAAGCCTCTCAGCGCCGATGGTACTGCGCGGGCCACTGCGTGGGAGAGTAGGACGTCGCCGGACACACTTTAGACGAGGGTCGTTCGGTTTATCCGAACGACCCTCGTCTTATTTGCCGTTCGTCGTCGCCGACGGACGCTACGACACAAGACTTTTTCGGGATAGGTGTGAACGATATGGCCGAGTACGGAAGCCGTCGGGGCGGCAGCGGATCAGGTGATCGGCGCCAAGGTGGGGCATCGGCAAACGATCGGCGGGGTTCGTCCTCGGCCAGCGGCGGACGTCGGGGAGCGCCGGCGCGTGACGGCGGTCGCGGTGCAGGTACTCGCGATGCAGGCCGTGGTGGACCCGCGCGCGTCGCCGGCTCCAGCGCGGGCTCCCGTGGTGGTGCTGTGCGCGGCGGCGGCCGCGGCGCAGCGTCCACTGGCGGTTCGAGCGCCGGCTCCCGTGGTGGTACTGCGCGCGACGCGGGCTGGGGCGCTGGTTCGCGCGACGCGGGCCGTGGCGCTTCTCCGCGCGACAGCGGACGTGGTGGTTCTGCGCGCGACGGGGGCCGGGGCACTGGTTCCCGCGACGCTGGCCGGGGCGCTTCTCCGCGCGACAGCGGACGTGGTGGTTCTGCGCGAGATGAAGGCCGGGGCACTGGTTCCCGCGACGCTGGCCGGGGCACTGGTTCCCGCGACGCTGGCTCGCGCGACGCTGGCCGTGGTGCTCCCACCCGGGACGCAGGCCGCGCGGGTGCTTCCCGCGATGCTCGTGGCGGTGCCGCCCGTTCAGCACGTGGGTCTGACCAAGGGCGCAGCGCCGCTGGCCGGAGCAGTGCTGCTGGCGGACGTTCCGGCGGCTCTGGCCGTTGGTCGGACGCCGCAACCGGCGGCGACACTGCCCGACCATACGGCCAGCGTGGCGCAGGCGGTTCAGCATCGCGCTCACAGGGTTCACGTTCGCGGGGTGGTGACGACGTATCGGCAGCCCGCCGCGGTGGCGCGGGCGCGAACTGGTGGGAACCCGGCTCCGAATCCAACGACCGTTCCCGAGGATCGGCTCGCCCTGAAACCCGGGCACCTCGATCGAGTGCTCCGCGTCGCGAGGATCGCGACGGTCCTCGTCGTGACGATCGCAGCGAGCGTCCACGCAGTTCTGGTCCGAACCGGTCAGGCGGTTTCGACAGCCAACCGGGCCGTGGAGGCCGGTCCGCTGGAAAGACAACTGGGCGACCAACCGGCGGTTCCCGAGATGGCCGAGATTATGACCGTGCCGGCGGCAAGAGCGCACATAGCGAGCGTCCGCGGTATTCAGCGGGAGCAGATTCACGATCGCGAGGCGGTCGTGGCCGCGATGAGGAGGATTACGAGCTCACTCGCGGATCTCGTCCGACGCGCGGTGCAGAGATTGCTATCCCCAAGGATGCCGATCCGCGCCTGCTCGATCCCTCGGTACGTTCGGAGCTTCGCTCGCTGAGCAAGCTCGCGGCCGAGTTCGTCGGCGCGCATTTGGTAGCCGCCGGCCAGTTGATAGACGACGATCCCAAGCGCGCGCTGGAGCATGCTCGCGCAGCCAGGGGCCGCGGTGCCCGGGTCGCCGCAGTTCGCGAGGCTACCGGTCTTGCGGCCTATCACGCGGGGGAGTGGGCCGAGGCGCTTTCGGAGCTTCGCGCTGCCCGGCGGATCTCCGGCGACGCCTCGAATATCGCGGTGATGGCCGACTGCGAGCGTGCACTCGGCCGGCCCGAACGCGCACTCAAGGCGTTGGACGACCCAGCCGTGGGCAAGCTCGATCCGGCCACCCGCGCCGAACTGCTGATCGTGGTCGCCGGCGCTCGTCGTGACCTCGGCCAGATCGACGCTGCCCTCGCCGTGCTCGAACGAGGAGGTGTCGATACGAAGCACCCACGTCCCGGAAGCGCGCGGCTCTGGTATGCCTACGCCGACGCGCTCGAGGCCGCTGGCCGCACCCAGGACGCTATCCAGTGGTTCGGAAACGCGGCGACCGTCGACTACGAGGACGACACGGACGCGGCGGATCGTGCGGCGAAACTGCTCTGACGCTGTGGAACGCCTGCTCTGACGCGGCGGCCCGCCTGAACGGAACTGATAATGCTGCGTTCGCGCCGGCAAATGGGGCGCACCCTCACTCGTCGGCGAATCGAGCGGTCCCTTACTGGTCGGCGAAACGGCGAAACAGGACCCCGGAAGCCGGCTTGGGCGTGAACAGGGTCGACTTGCGGGGCATCCGCGCGCCCGCGGCAGCAACCTCGGCCACGGCCTGAACAGGCGTCGCGCGGAGCAGGACGGCGGTGCCACCGCTTGCTTGCGCGCCCGTTATGGCCTCGGCCACGTCGTGGGCGTAACCGACCGTGTCCACTGTGTCTTCCAAGCCCCATACCTGCTCTACCAGCACTCGGTGCAGCACCGACACGTCCAGGCGTCCGAGCGCCGTTCCCGCATCTGCTCCAAGGCCTCGCGCCACGACCTCTGGCGCCAGCTGGCTTACCAGGGCGCTATCGATTCCGTTCGTGATCACCACCGCGAAGCCCTCCGTCTGATCAAGGGCTTCGGCGGCGTCAGCGAGCTCTATCGGGCGCACCGTCGCTGCTCTGCGAGTCAGCTCCAGCAGCGCCCGCCACTCCATCGCGACTACCCGATGAACAGGGTGCACCTGCGGACCGTAGGTCGACGTGTCGACCAGCAGGGTCAGCCCGCGATCCCATGGTCCGGGGACTCCGCCGTGGTTGGCCTGCAGCTGCCGGTAGGTGGCGTAACGGTGGTGCCCGTCGGCAATGAGCGCCCGTCGAGTTGCCAGATCATCGGCAATCGCCTCCAGAACCGATGGATCGACAACCGCCCATAGCCGGTGCCGGATACCGTCCGGCGTCTTGGTGTCGACCAGGGGCGTGAGTTCGGAGACCGAGGCCACCAGGGCCGAGGCAGCCCCGCCGCCGTCATAGACAAGAAAGATTGGTTCCAGATTTGCCTCGGTCGCCGTCATGAGCGCCAACCGATCCGAAACCGGTCCCGCCATGGTGTTCTCGTGCGGCAGGATCACGCCGTCGGCGGGGTCGCGCAATTCCACCGCGCCCACCAGCCCCCGGGTCACCTCGCCGTCCACTGTGGTCATCTCATAGACGAACAACGCCTCCTCGGCGTCGACTGCCAGCGCGCCGTCGGCGATCCAGTCCTCCAGCAACCGCGCGGCCCCGGCGTATGGGTCGCCGCCGCCGAGGTTCGCCTCGGCGCCGCTCGGAAGGATCAGACGCGCGGTGTTGTGGTCGCTGCCGGCCACCAGCCGGTCGCGGTCCTCAGCGGAGATCACGTCGTAGGGCGGTGAGAACTGGGCGCCGAGGGCGCTATCGCCCGCTGTGAAACGCACCGCGCGGAACGGGCTGAGCGACAGGCCGCTCGAGGCTGGCGAATTTTGGGGGTTCACGCGAGACGATGCTACGCACCGATCGGGCGCCGACGGGGTACCTGCCGAGAACCGAGCCCAACCGGTACGCGAAGATCGGTTCATGCTGGGATCTACGCAGTCGCTGGTGGCTCGCTACGACGTCGCGCTGCTCGACCTCGATGGTGTCGTCTATCTCGGTGAGCAGGCTATCGACGGCGTCCCGCAGGCATTGGCCGCAGTGCGCCGGGCGGGCATGCGGCTCGCCTTCGTCACCAACAACGCCTCGCGGACGCCTGATCAGGTCGCGAGCCTTCTCCAGCGCCTGCACGTTCCTGCCGAACCGGAGGAGGTCATCACGTCATCACACGCGGCGGCCCACTTCCTCGCCGATCGGCTTCCGCCCGGCGCGCCGGTACTCGTTCTGGGAACCACCGGATTGCTCGACGCCATCGCCGAGCGAGGCCTGACCGCGGTCAGCTCCGCGGAGGACGGCCCGCTGGCTGTCGTGCAGGGCTATTCGCCCGACCTCGACTGGCACGCGCTGGCCGAGGGAATGGTGGCAATCCGGCATGGCGCGCGGTGGGTCGCCACCAACCTCGACCCGACTGTTCCCTCGCCCCGTGGGCCGTTGCCGGGCAATGGCTCGCTGGTCGCCGCGCTGGTACACGCGACCGGCCTATCACCAGAGGCGACCGGAAAGCCCGACCCAACGATGCACGCCGAAAGCGTCCAGCGATCCGGAGCCAAGCATCCCATCGTGGTCGGAGATCGGCTGGACACCGACATCGAGGGGGCGAGGCGGGTCGAATGCGCGTCGTTGCTGGTGCTCACGGGCGTGACCACGCCTGCCGAGCTGATCGCCGCGCAGGCGTTGCATCGCCCGGATTTCCTCGGCGCGGATGTCTCGGCCCTGCTGAACAGCCATCCCGAGGTATCGGTCGACGGGCCTGTCGTCCGCTGCCGTGCAGCGCGAGTGAACGTGCACGACGACCAGCTAGTCCTGGCCGAGGATTCACCGCAGCCGTCCGGCCCCGACAACGGCTCCTCCGGCGAGTCCGATGGCATGGACGCACTTCGTTGCCTAGCCGTTGCCGGCTGGATGACGGCTGACCGCGGTGGCCACGTCAGGTCGGTGACGGGTGCGGATCAGGCCAGCCGGACCGAGATCAAGCGGCTGGGCCTGGACAGCGTCGCGACCTGACCAGCGAGACTTGTCGAGGTTCCGCTTCCGACGTTGCGCATCAAGCCCAGCAGAAGCGGCCGCGTGGGCCCGGTACGGTGGGAGAGTGACCGAATTCCAGCCCGCAGGGTCTGTGCCGGCCGTATCGAGCGCTGCGACGTCGGAGTCTGAGCCGGAGTCCGGGACGCTGAACCGGCTCGCCGAGACAGCCAGAGGCATCGAGGGCATCGACGAGCTGCCACTGGCAGAGGCCGCGCGCCGGCTCGAAGCACTGCACTCAGAGCTTCAGGCCGCGCTGGCCGAGCTCGATCGCAACTGAGCCGGGCAGCATGGTGCGCCGCCTCCGGCTGGATGCCGAACTGGTCCGACGACAGCTGGCGAGATCCAGGGAACAGGCCGTCGAACTCATCGACGCCGGCCGGGTACAGGTCCGCGGGACCACAGCCCTGAAGCCGGCCACAGGGGTCGACCCGGACACTCCCATAAGGGTAGTGGCCGATGTCACCGATCCTCAGTACGCCTCACGCGGTGCCCACAAGTTGCTCGGTGCGCTCGACGCCTTCGATGGATTGTCCGTCGACGGTCGACGCTGCCTGGATGCCGGAGCATCGACAGGTGGCTTCACCGACGTGCTGCTGCGCCGCGGCGCCCGAGAGGTCGTCGCGGTCGACGTCGGGTACGGGCAGCTGGCGTGGGCCCTGCAATCCGATCCTCGGGTGCTCGTGCACGACCGGACGAATGTTCGCAGCCTCATTCCGGAATCGATCGGCGGGCCGGCGGAGTTGACGGTTGCTGATCTGTCGTTCATCTCCCTGGCACTGGTGCTTCCGGCGCTCACCGCCTGCACCACCGATGACCTCCTTCCGATGGTGAAGCCGCAGTTCGAGGTAGGTCGAAGCCGGCTCGGCAGCGGTGGAGTGGTTCGGGACTCGGCGCTTCGGGCCGAAACGGTGCTGAGTGTTGCTCGCGAGGCCCACAAACTGGGCTGGGGTACCGCCGGCGTCGCCAGGAGCCCGCTGCCAGGTCCCAGCGGCAACGTGGAATTCTTTCTGTGGCTGCGTAAGGACGCCGATCCGGTCGATCCTGCGGAGGTCATGGCAGTGGTCGGCCCGCAAAGGGAGAATGAATGAGATCGGCGATGCTCGTCGTACACACCGGTCGCTCCGACATCCGCGACCTCGCTCGGCACGTCATCGCTCGCTTGAATGACGAAGGTTTCGAGGTCCGGATCAATTCGGCTGAAGCCGCCGAGCTGTCCAAGGACATCGCCGATACCGACGAGCTGGGCAACGTGACGATCGTCGACGGGCCGGATTGTGCGGTCGGCACGGAGATCTCGCTGGTTCTCGGTGGAGACGGAACCTTCCTGCGAGCCGCCGAATTCGCGCGCGCCTGCGACGTTCCGCTGCTCGGCGTCAACCTCGGGCATGTCGGCTTTCTTGCCGAGACTGAGCTCGACGCGCTCGACGCCACCGTCTCGGCGATCGTCGAATGCCGCTATGAGGTGGAGCAACGGCTCACGCTCGCGGTGACCGCAAGCCTGGACGGGGAGATGTTCGCCGCGGATTGGGCACTTAACGAGGTGTCTGTCGAAAAGGGCAGCCGCGAGAAGATGCTCGATGTCGAGGTCGCTGTTGATGACCGACCCCTGCTGCGCTTCGGCTGCGACGGAGTCATCTGCGCGACGCCCACTGGCTCCACGGCCTACGCGTTCTCGGTCGGTGGGCCCATCGTCTGGCCTGACGTCGAGGCGATGCTGGTCGTTCCGAACGCCGCACACGCGCTCTTCGATCGGCCGCTGGTGGTCGCCCCGAGCTCGGAGATCTCGCTGGACCTGCTCCGCTCCGATCAGCCCGGCGTGCTGACCTGCGACGGCCGCCGCTCCTACGATCTGCCGCCTGGGACCCGGCTGCGGGTGGCCCGTGGCTCCAAGCCGATTCTGGTTGCCCGCCCGCATCCAACGCCGTTCGGTGAACGGCTCGTCGCGAAATTCCAGCTGCCGGTGCGGAGTTTCCGTGACGGCGGTCCGGCTACTGTCTAGCTCGTGCTGGAGGAAATCCGGATCCGCGGCCTCGGCGTCATCTCTGATGCCGTACTCGAGTTCGGTCGTGGGCTGACGGTTGTCACAGGCGAGACCGGCGCCGGCAAGACGATGGTGCTCAGCGGTCTGGCACTGCTGTTCGGGGATCGCGCGGACTACTCGCGGATCCGTCCCGGAGTCGAGTCGGCCAGTGTCGAAGGGCGGTTGCTGCTCGATCCTGGTTCAGCGGCCGCTGAGATCGTCGCCGACGCCGGCGGGGACATCGACGCTGACGGAGCACTCGTCCTGCGCCGGGTGATCGGCGCGAATGGGCGATCACGTGCGGCGGCGGGAGGCGCCGCGGTGCCGTCCGCGGTGCTTACCCGGCTGTCCGAGCGGCTGCTGGCGGTTCATGGCCAGAGCGATCAGCAGCGCCTGTCCCGGCCGGCGGAGCAGCGCCAGACGCTGGACCGTTATGCCGGCCTGGATCTGCAGCCTTGCCGCGCCGCGTTCGCTCGCTGGCGGGCGGTCTGTGACGCGCTGGATCGGCGCGCTCGAGATGCCCGTGAGCTCGAGCGTGAAGCCGAGTTGCTCAGGTTCGGCTTGGCCGAGATCGCCGCCGTGGCGCCGCAGCAGGGCGAGGACAGCGAGCTGGCGATGCTCTCGGCACGGCTGGAACATGCCGATTCACTGAGGGTGGCGGCCCGTATGGCACACAACGCGCTACTCGGAGACGCCGAGGATCCCATTGCCGATGCCGCCGATGTGCAGTCCCTACTAGGGCTGTCCCGGCGGGCGCTGAGCCAGGTTGCCGGCACCGATGCGGACCTGGACGCCCTTGCCAGTCGGCTCACCGACCTGGTGGCAGCGACTGCCGATCTCGGCGCCGAACTCGCCGGCTACGAGCTGAAGCTAGACGCTGACCCGTCCCGGCTCGCGGCCACCCAGGAACGCCGAGCTGAGCTGAATTCGCTCACCCGTAAGTACGGTCCGGATATCACCGCGGTTCTGGCGTGGGCCGAAGAGGCCGAGAAGAGACTCGCTGACTCCGACACCTCCGAGGAAGCGCTCGCGGCGCTGGCCCACGAGCGCGACGAGGCGCAAGCCGACTATCTCCGGT
>JAVEES010000315.1 GCA_030840285.1 Pseudonocardiales bacterium | reverse complement strand
AGACGCATCGCGACCTCGACGGTGCCGTCGAACTTGGTGGGCGAGGTCTTGACCGCGAGCTGAGCTGCCTCTAGCGGGCTGTAGATCTTGTCTTCCTCGACCAGCTTGGCGGCGGCCTCGTATGCCTTGCTGCGCTTTGCCATGATGTTGCTCCTGTCTGGTCCGCGTCGCGCGGACGTTCAGTGGTCGACGGACGCCGTCCCTCGGCGTCCTCCCACGCTTTCGATCAGATCCTGCGACTCCGAGCGGCGTCACGCCGCCGCGGGGTTGCAGGATCTCTAAGGTTGAACGAACTAGTCGGTGACCGTGATTCCCATCGAGCGGGCGGTGCCGGCGATGATCTTGGCCGCCTGGTCGATGTCGTTGGCGTTCAGGTCTTCCTTCTTGGTCTCGGCGATCTCGCGGACCTGAGCCATGGAGACCTTGGCGACCTTGGTCTTGTGCGGCTCGCCCGAGCCCTTGGCCACGCCCGCGGCCTGCAGCAGCAGCTTGGCGGCTGGCGGCGTCTTGGTCACGAAGGTGAAGGAGCGGTCTTCATAGACCGAGATCTCGACCGGGATGACCTGGCCGCGCTGCGACTCGGTGGCGGCGTTGTAGGCCTTGCAGAACTCCATGATGTTCACGCCGTGCTGGCCGAGCGCAGGTCCGACGGGCGGTGCGGGGTTCGCCGCGCCGGCCTGGATCTGCAGCTTGATGATCGCCGTGAGCTTCTTCTTGGGAGGCATGTCTTCTCTTCTTCTTGGTGTGCTGTGCTGGACGGGTGAGCTGGACGGTTGAGCGGCGGACCTAGAGCTTGGAGACCTGGCCGAAGGAGAGTTCGACCGGGGTCTCGCGTCCGAAGATCGACACCAGCACCTTGAGCTTGGCGTGCAGCGGATCGATCTCGTTGATGGTGGCCGGCAGCGTCGCGAACGGGCCGTCCATGACGGTGACGGACTCGCCGATCTCGAAGTCGACGACCTCGGGGACGGCGGGTCCGGCAGCCTCGCCACCGGCGGCGCCGCCCTTAGGCAGTGCCGCGGCGCGCTGCGTCGCCGGGGCGAGGATCTTGACGACCTCGTCCAGCGACAGCGGGGAAGGCTTGGAGGTGGCGCCGACGAAACCGGTCACGCCGGGGGTATTGCGGACCGCGCCCCAGGAGTCGTCCGTCAGATCCATCCGCACCAGGATGTAGCCGGGGAAGACCTTGCGGTTGACCTGCTGGCGCTTGCCGTTCTTGATCTCGACGACCTCTTCGGTCGGCACCTCGACCTGGTAGATGTAGTCCTCCATGTCGAGGGAGGAGATCCGGCTCTCGAGGTTGGTCTTCACCTTGTTCTCGTAGCCCGCGTAGGAGTGGATGACGTACCAGTCACCGGGCGAGCGGCGCAGCTCGGCTCGCAGTTCCTCGATCGGGTCGAGCTCGACGTCGTCGGCGGCTGAGGCGTTGTCCTGCTCGAGTTCGGCGCCGATCTCAGCCACAGCCTCGGCCCACGAAGCGTCGGCCAGCTCCTCGGCGGTCTCGTTGTACTTGGCTTCCGGGCTGACGCCGTAGACCTGATCCTCCACATCGAGGGAGGGCAGCGAGAGGTCGGCCTGCTGCGTTTCGGCAGTGGCCTCCTCATCGGCGGCGGATTCCCCGACGCCGACGACATCGGTGCGGTCGTCGTTGTCGAACTCGGTCACAGTCCCTCTTCCTTGCTCTGTCGCTGTTCGGATCCTGTTCGGGATCCGGTCGGATCCTCTCGGATCCTCTGGTCCGGGCCGGTCAGGACCCGAGGTGGACGTCGGTCAGCCGAATACGGCCAACACGACCTTGGCCAGGCCCAGGTCCAGGCCGGCCACCAGTGCCACCATCACCGTCACGAAGATCACGACGACGATCGTGTAGGTGATCATCTCCTTGCGGGACGGCCACAGCACCTTGCGCATCTCCGCGACCGTCTCGCGGGTCCGCCGCCGAAGCGCGGTGATGAGAAGCGGCAGCCAGCGCCACAGGATGCTCAGCCCGCCACCCGAACCGCGGTCCGGGCGTGAGGACGGAGCAGGTGCTTCCTGCGTCTCGGTCACGTTCTCTCCTCTCCCGCGCGCCGACCGATCCGTTGTAGCGGATCCTTCAGCGCTGATGGCGCAGGGGCGGCAGGACTCGAACCTGCAACCGCCGGTTTTGGAGACCGGTGCTCTACCAATTGAGCCACGCCCCTTCGGGGACCGTCCGAGTAAACCGGGCCGTCTCCGACTGGTGAGCCCGCCCCAGCCGTACTCATGGACGCCATCCACCGCTGCGCTCAGCAGGAGATACGCGCATGCTTGCGCACGGCCGACTAGGACCCGAATGGCAAGTGTAGGGGGTCGTGCGGCCGATGACCAAAAGCCAGCCGATGAACAAAAGCCACAGAGCACGGCGCTAGCACGCGCACGGTCGGCTGACGGCGCACCGGACGCTGACGATAACCTTGAGCCATGAGCTCAATCTCCGCTCCGACCGGCTCCCGCATGGCTTATGAGGATTTCAAGGCGCGCGGTCTGAAGCTCAACATGCAGCGCGGACAGCCCTCCGACGCCGACTTCGACCTCTCGGCAGACCTGCTGACGGCGGTCGGTCCGGATGACGTGGTGACGCCCAGCGGTGTCGATGTCCGCAACTACTCGGCCCTCGTCGCCGGACTGCCCGAGGCCAGGCAGCTGTTCGGGGAGTACCTGGACCTGGACGCCGCCGAGGTGCTCGTCTGGAACAACGCGAGCCTGGAATTGCAGGCCCACGTGCTGACGATGATGCTGCTGCGCGGTCCCCGGGCGGGCTCCGCCTGGGTCGGCGGCAACCCGACGATCATCGTGACGGCTCCCGGTTACGACCGCCATTTCAGCTTGCTCGAAGGCCTGGGACTGCGGCTGGTCACCGTGGACATGCAGCCCGACGGGCCAGATGTCGACGCGATCCAGAGGCTCGCCGCCGAGGATCCGAGCATCGCCGGTGTCCTGTTCGTGCCTACCTACTCCAACCCCGGTGGCGAAAGCATCTCCCCCGACAAGGCACGCCGGCTCGTCTCGCTGCAGGCGGCCAATCCGGGCTTCACGATCTTTGCCGACGACGCCTACCGGGCTCATCACCTGTTCGCCGATGACCGGGATAGCACCGTCAACTTCGTCCGGCTGGCCGCCGAGGCCGGTAACCCCGATCGGGCGTTC
The DNA here is from genome assembly GCA_030840285.1 of Pseudonocardiales bacterium. Classification (GTDB taxonomy): domain Bacteria; phylum Actinomycetota; class Actinomycetes; order Mycobacteriales; family Jatrophihabitantaceae; genus Jatrophihabitans_A. The sequence goes on along the minus strand of JAVEES010000315.1, from coordinate 2,604 downwards.
GTATTCGCCTCGACCAGCAAGATCACCTTCGCCGGAGCCGGTCTCGGGTTCGTGGGGAGCAGCGCTGAGAACATCGCCTGGCTCGGCTCCTACCTCTCGGCCGTCTCGATCGGCCCCAACAAGGTCGAGCAGTACCGGCACGTGCGGTTCCTTCGATCCTACCCCGGCGGCGTGGAAGGCCTCATGGCCGCGCACGCGAAGCTGATCGCACCCAAGTTCGCGGCAGTGGCAGAGATCCTGGACCGCGAACTCGGCGGAACGGAGCTTGCCACCTGGTCCCGTCCGCGCGGCGGCTACTTCGTCAGCCTGGACACTGCGCTCCCGGTCGCCGATCGGGTCGTGCAGCTGGCCGGCGACGCCGGCGTCAGCCTGACGCCGGCCGGGGCGACCTTCCCGCTGGGCAAGGACCCGGCGAATAGCAACATCCGGCTCGCCCCGACCCGTCCGGAACTGGCCGATGTCCGCTTGGCGATGGAGGTCGTCGCCGCGTGCATCAAGCTCGCCAGCGAGGAGTACCTCGCCGCGAGCTAAGCCGCTCAGGCAGGCCGCTCAGCGGCGCCGCTCAAGCGCGTAGCGCGGCGTACTGGGGGTTGTCGCGGATGAACGCGGCCACGAAGGGGCAGGCCGGATCGACCTTCTTGCCCTGGGCCGAGATGTCCTCCAGCGCGAACGTGACCAGCTTGCTCGCCAGCCCGCGCCCGCCGTATGCCGGCAGGGTTTCGGTGTGCGGGATGACGACGACGTCGCCTCGTTCGTAATAGTCGGCAAGGCTGACCAGGCGGCCGTCCAGCGACAGCTCGTAACGCGATGCTTCGGTGTTCCTCGACGTCTGGATCTGCTCAGGCATGGCTCAGTCCTGTCCGCTCGGCATAGATCTCGGGCTAGGTCTCGGGATAGCTCTTGTACCGGATCAGCCGCGTGGCAGCCGCACGGTCGCCCGGGCCCGCGCCAGAACGGTCTCACCGTTGACCGACGCGCTGATGTCGACAACTGCGGTAGCCGCCTCCGCGTCCATGGCACGCACCTTGCCGGTCACCTCGAGTTGAGTCGGAGCTGTCGCCTCGACCACCACAGGACGGGTGAAACGAACCCCGTAGTCAAGAATCGCCCCGGGGTCACCGATCCAGTCGGTCACGATCCGGGCAGCGACCGCCATCGTCAGCATGCCGTGCGCGATCACGTTCGGCAGGCCGACCCCGACGGCGAAGGCCTCGTCCCAGTGAATCTGGTTGAAGTCACCAGACGCCCCGGCGTAACGAATCATGCTTTCCCGCTCGATCTGAAAGGTCTGGGACGGCAACTCGGTGCCGACTTCGATGTCCTTCAAGCTCACGGTCATGACGGCTCCTGAACTGCCGTGCCACGCGCGACGAGGGTCGAGAAGGCTGTCACCACGTGTTCGCCGTCCACCGTCGTGACCTCGGCGCGCGTGGTGAGCAGATCGTTGCCGGCCGCGGACCGGATCGACTCGACCGAGGCAGTGACCTGCAGGACGTCGCCGGCGCGCACCGGACGGGTGTAGCTGAAGCTCTGCTCGCCGTGCACCACTTTGGTGTAGTCCAGGCCCAGAGCGGGGTCCGCGACGATCGCCCGGGCGGCCTTCATGGTGATCGCGATCGGAAACGTCGGCGGCGCTATGACATCGGCGTATCCGAGCGTCTGAGCCGCCTCGCGGCTGTGAAAGGCCGGGTTCGGATCGCCGATCGCGTCAGCGAACTCGCGGATCTTCTCCCGGCCGACCTCGTAGGGCTCACTGGGCGGGTAGATCCGTCCGACAAAACTCTGATCAAGCGGCATACCCGCACGCTAGCGGATCGGGCCCCAGCGAAAAGCCAGATGGCGCCGCCCACGAACGGGGCGACGCCATCTGGTGAATGCCGGGGGCCGGCCGGATGGGACCGGTCAGCGAGTCTCGCGGTGTTCGGTGTGCTTGCCGCAGTTCGGGCAGAACTTCTTCAGGTCCAAGCGATCCGGGTCGTTGCGCCGGTTCTTCTTGGTGATGTAGTTGCGGTGCTTGCACACCTGACACGCCAGGGTGATCTTCGGACGTACGTCGGTGGCTGCCACGGGTCGTGCCTTTCAGTAGTGAAATCGATGGTGCTATTCGGTAGCGAGGGCCGGACTTGAACCGGCGACACAGCGATTATGAGCCGCTTGCTCTACCAGGCTGAGCTACCCCGCCGTGCGATGCAGTTCTTCAGGAGTGTGCTGACCCGGTAGCCCGGCCCAGCCAATCCAGAGCCCCCTTACGGAATCGAACCGTAGACCTTCTCCTTACCATGGAGACGCTCTGCCGACTGAGCTAAGGGGGCGGGTACACCGGTCGAGAACATTACAGGACGCCCCCGAGCCGCGTTGCACCGCGGGGTGGCTTGTCATCGCCGCTCCGGTGCCTCAGGATCAGCGCAGACCGTGCCTTCCGTCACACCGGAGTCTGCCGATGACCGTCACGACCGAGCTGTCCCATCTCCACCGGACCGTCGACGAGCTCCGCTCGATCATCGGCTCGGTCCGGAACCGCTACGGCGACATCCCGGCGGTGCGCCGCCTGGTCGGCGACGTCGACCGCCTCGACCTCGACACGGCCGACCTCGACCACCTGCC
>JAVEES010000293.1 GCA_030840285.1 Pseudonocardiales bacterium | reverse complement strand
TGCAGGTTGATTTTCTCGCTCGACAGGTCGGTAACGCTGCGCAGCGCGCCACAGAATGCGTCATCGGACCACAGCCGCAGCACGCTGCCCGGTGCAACCTTGCGCAGCGGCGCCACCCCGCCGAACGTGAACGCGTACTGCTCGAGAGTTGGGGTGACCTCGATGATTTCGGTCATTGCGGCATCCTCACCAGAAGCGATTACGGCAGGGTCACGTGCTGAGGTCCGAGTTCAGCGATCTTCTGCACGCCGAGTAGCTGCATGGTGCGGCGCACGTCGCTGGTGAGAATATCCGCCGCGCGCTCGACGCCCCGCTCGCCACCGGCCATAAGTCCGTACAGGTAGGCGCGGCCGACGAGCGCGGCGTCCGCCCCGAGAGCGAGCGCCGCAACGATGTCGGCGCCGCTCATGATGCCGGTGTCGAGCCATACCTCGGCGCGTCCTTGCAATTCCTGCACGACGTCGGGCAGCAACCGTAGCGGGACGGGCGCCCGGTCGAGCTGCCGGCCGCCGTGATTGGACACGATGACCGCGTCGGCGCCGGCCTCGACGACTCGCCGCGCATCGTCCACGGTCTGGATGCCCTTGATCACCAGCGGTCCGTCCCATGCCGAGCGCAGCCAGGCCAGATCGTCGTCGGTCATCGTCGGGTCGAACAGCGTGTCGATCATCTCGCCGATCGTGGAGTCCCAGCTCGACAGCGAGGCGAAGGTCAGCGGATCGGTCGTCAGCAGGTTCACCCACCAGGCGGGGTGCAGGATCGCGTTGCCCACGGTCTTCGCCTTGAGTTTCGGTGGAATCGAGAAACCGTTGCGAATATCGCGCAAGCGTGGCCCGGCGACCGGGACATCGACGGTGAGGATCAGCGCTTCGAACCCTGCCGCGTGCGCTCGGGCCATCAGGTCCTCGGCTGCGGCGCGGTCGCGCCATACGTAGAGCTGGAACCATTTGCGCGCCTGGGGTGCGGCGGCCGCGACGTCTTCGATCGAGGTCGTCCCCATCGTGGACAGTGCGTAGGGCACGCCGTAGCGTTGCGCGACCCGGGCAACGGCGCGCTCCCCCTCGTGATGCATGAGCCTGGTAAATCCGGTCGGCGCGAAGGCGAAAGGCTGCTCGGAGCGGGTTCCGAGGATCGACGTCGAGGTGTCGACCTGGGCGACGTCACGCAGCACCGAAGGGTTGAACTGCAGATCGGCGAACAGCGTCCGGGCCCGGGCGAGGCTGATTTCGGCAGCGGCGGCACCGTCGGTGTAGTCGAAGACAGCGCGCGGGCTGCGGCGGCGTGCGATCCGCCGCAGGTCCTCGATGGTCAGGGCCTGGGCGAGTCGGCGTCGGGTTGGGTTGAGGTCCGGCCGGTGCAGCGAGATCAGCGGTGTGAAGTCCGACCAGCGAGGCACCCGTCGAGGGGTTCGCCGCGGTGCTGTCATGGAGCCGACGCTACGCCAGCCTCGATTTCGCTCAGTTGCCGTTCACGTCGGCGGCAGTTGATCTTCCTCGACCGGTGTGATGGGCGGCCGGGGAGGCGCATACTCCGAGCATGGATAAGAATGAGGAAGAACGAGACGCCACCGCGGAGGCGGAATCGCAGTCAGCGGTTCAAGCGCCTGCCTGAGCGGGTGAAATTGGAAGACACCGTAGAAAGTCGGGACACGAAGGCCGCACGAGACCCCGAGGGCGGACGCGACACCGACCGTGACTTCATGATTCGTTATTCGGGCGGCTGAGGATTACTCGACGTTGCCCAGGCCGGCGCCGACCTGAAGCTCTTCCTCGCGCTCGAAGCGGTCGAGCTCGTTGAGTTCGGGTTGCGCGATCTCGCCCCGGTCTGCCGCGTCGAGGGCGCGGTGGACGGTGCTGAGCATCAACGCGGCGAGCAGGACCGTACCGGTGCCAACCAGAAACGGAACGTGCACGTTGTAGTGCTCGACCAGCTTGGCGGCTGCGTAGGGAGCCAGGCCCCCGCCGATGAACCGCACGAACCCGTACGTGGCGGAGGCGACCGGGCGTTCGACCGGGGCGATGCTCATCACCGCGGTGGTGACCAGGGTGTTGCTCACGCCGAGGAACGCGCCGGCGACGATGACAGCGGTGATCACCAGTGCCACGTTGTCCGGCCAGATACCGATGACGGCGAGGTCGGCGGCGAGCAGAGCGAAATTGACGTAGAGGGTGCGGGGGGTGCCGAATCGGGCCTTGAATTGCGGTGCGCCGAACACCGCGAAGATGGCCACGAGTACACCCCAGCCGCAGAACACCGCACCAAGACGCAGCGGCGACAGGTGCATCAGGAACGGGGAATAGCCCAGCAGGGTAAAGAAACCCCAGTTGTAGAGCAGGCCGACGACGCTGGTAGTGGCCAGGCTGCGGTGCCGAAGTGCCTTGATCGGCTCCGTGATGCTCTCGCGACGGGCGGGTGCGGGCGTCTTGGGCAGCAGCACCGAGGTCGCGATCAGAGAGATGGCCATCAGGACAGCCACCCCAAAGAACGGGCCGCGCCAGCTGATGTTGCCGAGCAGGCCGCCGAGTAGTGGTCCGGTGGCGATGCCGACGCCCAGCGCGGTCTCGTACAGCACGATCGCGCCGGCAAAGCCGCCGCTGGCCGAGGCGACGATCACCGCGAGGGAGGTGGCGATGAACAGCGCGTTGCCCAAACCCCAGCCGGCCCGGAAGCCGATGATGCCGTTTATGCTGCCCGCCGTTCCTGCCAGGGCCGCGAAGACGACGATGATCACCAGTCCGGTAATGAGTGTTCGCTTAGCACCGATCCGGCTCGACACCCAGCCGGTGACCAGCATCATCACGGCCGTGACGACCAGGTAGCTGGTGAAGAGCAGTTCGACCTGGCTCGGGCTCGCGTGCAGCTTGCCTGCCAGCGAAGGCAGGATCGGGTCGACCAGGCCGATGCCCATAAAGGAGATGACGCAGGCGAACGCGACCGCCCACACCGCCTTCGGTTGCTTGAACGGGTTCTCAGTCGGTGCATTTTCGGTCACGAATTGTCCTCCTAGGGTTTGCACGTGGTGGCGTGTTCAGGGCACGACCACCACGACGGGTGCGTCATTGCGGCGGGTGAGCCGGTGGCTGAGCGATCCCGCAAGGCGATGCCGCATTTTGGCCGACCGGCCGACCACGACGAGGTCGGCGTGCAGGGCGTGGGCGACCTCGGTAACGGCCCGGGTGACCTCGCCGCATTCGGTGACGAAGCTGACGGTCAAGCCAACTTCGCGGGCGCGCCGCCGCGCCTCGTCCTTCAAGTCAGTGGCAATCTCTTGTCGCGCACTTTCCAGACCGCAGAAGTCCAACGGCACGCCGAACCCGGCCGCCGCCTCCGTCCACGGCATGACGTGAACGGCTACCAGGTGGTAGTTGCCGCGGACCGCCGCTCCGGTCGCCCACGCGAAGGCGTCCCAGCTCGTCGGTGAGCCGTCGAGCCCGACAACGATGATGTGCGCGCTGTTGGCGATATTGGTGCCGGCGCCCCGCTGCCAGGCCGCGGAGTTGTCTTGAGCCATCGCCGGTCACCGTGGACTCTCTGCCAGCAGTTCGACCAGGTGCTTGATTGCCGGCAGCGCGCCGTGCAGCGCCTTAGCTTCGTCTTCGGGAAGTTTATCGATCAACACTGTCAGGGCTGCGGCGCCCGCGCGGCGGCTGCTGCGCAGGTGTTCCCGCCCGGCCGGCGTGATCGCCACCAGCACTACCCGTGCGTCTGCGGCATCCCGGCGACGTTCCGCCAAGCCAAGGTCCACAAGCTGATTGACCAGGACGGTCATAGATGGCTGGGTGACCTCTTCGTTGACGGCAAGGTCTGTCAACCGGCGCGGGCCCGTGCGTTCCAGCGTGCTCAGCGTCGCCGACGCGGTCAGGCTGAGCGTCCGGTTCCGCCGCCGGATCGAGCTCGCCGCCAATGCATGCAGCGCCTGCCCCAAAAGGTCGCTTCGCTTCGTCACTCCATAATCATAGGCTCGTATATATAGACACGTCAATGTAATGAGCTGTCCGCTGCGACGGTCGGCTGCTGCCCTTGATCAACTCACGTCTCAGGTCGCTATAGCAGCGCGAGACGCGAGTTGATCATGGATCGGGAGGCTCGCGACGACACTGCGGACGAAGCGGGCCTGAAGTGGGCCTGAAGTGGGCCTGAAGTGGGCCTGGAGCGGGCAGCGAGTGATGGATACGCTGCCGCTACGGCCGTTTCGGCGCCACGTCTGACCTAACGGAGGCAGTCGCATGGGCACGATCACAACGCGCGATGGTACGGAGATCTTCTACAAGGACTGGGGTTCGGGCCAACCGATCGTCTTCAGCCATGGCTGGCCGCTGTCCGCTGACGACTGGGACACCCAGCTGCTGTTCTTCCTGGGACACGGGTACCGCGTCATCGCCCATGACCGGCGCGGGCACGGACGCTCCACGCAGACCGGCGACGGTCACGACATGGATCACTACGCCGACGACCTGGCAGCGTTGACCGCCCATCTCAATCTCCA
>JAVEES010000289.1 GCA_030840285.1 Pseudonocardiales bacterium | reverse complement strand
GGATTTCGTGGACACGCTGGAGCGCATCGCCAACGGAGCCTCGGTGGTCGATCCCGCGTTGGTGTCGGAGTTGGTTTCGGCGCGGCGGCGCGATGATCCGCTCGCGGCGCTGAGTGCGCGGGAGCGTGAGGTGCTGGCGCAGATGGCCGAGGGGCGTTCCAATGCCGGTATCGCCCAACGGCTTTGGGTGACCGACGGCACCGTGGAAAAGCACGTGCGCAGCATCCTGACCAAGCTGGACCTGGCGGAGACCGGAGACGATCACCGCCGGGTGCTAGCGGTGATCACCTTCCTCGAGTCGCACTGACCCGTAGAGAAGATCGTGGATGGCACCGCACGTCAGGGCGGACTTGGACAGGAACCCGACGGCCGGGCTGGTCTCAATCAACTCCGTGAAGTCCTGCGCTGCGTGGGTGGAGATCAGTATCACCGGTGATGGCGGCCCACCCGCCTGGTCGAGTTGCTGGGCGACCTCGAAACCGCTCTCGCCCCCGAGGTTGATGTCGACCAGCGTCACGTCCGGCCGCAACTCCTCGAAAAGTCGCAGCGCGTCGGCACTCGTCGACGCCACGCCGACGACCATGATGCCCTCGCATTCCAGCAATCCGCGCGCGGCGTCGACGAAATCCGCGCTGTCATCGACGATTAGACAGCGCATCGGGTCACTCGCAGCGGCATTAGCTCAGCTTCGCAGTGTCGGGGTCGGTGCGCATTCCTACTAGCTGCAAATCTTGCGCTCCAGGTAGAGGAGTTGCAGCTGGCCGGTAGGTGCAGATGCCCGTTACCAGGGCCCACCGATTGGTATCAGCGTTAACGACACAGGACGGCGGGCCAGGCAATCCTGGAAAGCAACAATCAGAAGCAGGCCTGCCGATACTCGATGAGATTGGAACAGCATGAAAACCACCACATTGGGGCGTAGCAACCTGGAAGTTTCGCGCATTGCCTTCGGCACTTGGCAACTCGGCGGGGACTGGGGCGAGTTCGACGAGTACGCCGCGGTCGCCGCTATCCATCGCGCTCGCGAGCTGGGCGTCAACTTCTTCGACACCGCCCAGGCCTACGGCTTCGGGGCTTCCGAGGCCATTCTCGGAAAGGCGTTGCGTGACGAACTCAGCCGCGACCGAGACGACCTCGTGATTGCCACCAAAGGCGGGCTGCGCCAGACTGATTCCGGCCTGGTCCGCGATGCAAGTCCGGAGTGGCTACGCAAAGGAGTGGACGCGAGCCTCACCGCGCTGGGTATCGAACACATCGATCTGTACCAGGTTCACTGGCCCGACAGCGCTGTGCCTGCGGCCGAGACGGCGGGCGCCCTGGGTGACCTGATCGTCGAAGGAAAGATCGGCCACGTCGGCGTGTCCAATTACAACTCCTCGCAGATGGCCGAATTCTCCGCGACCCTGCCTGTTGAGACGTTGCAACCGCCCTATCACCTGTTCCGCCGTGAGATCGAGGACGAGGTCTTGCCGTACTGCCTCGACAACAACATTGGCGTGCTGGTGTACGGACCGTTGGCACACGGGCTGCTGACCGGGACGCTAAGCGTGCACACCGCTTTCGAGGAAGGCGATTGGCGCGGTACGAGCAAGGTCTTCAGGGGCGGCACGTACCGCCGCAATCTGGCCACAGTGCGTGCGTTGGAGAAGTTCGCCGCCAACCGTGGCATCACCGTCAGCCAGTTGGCCATCGCGTGGACGCTGGCGAACCCAGCCGTGGACGTCGCGATCGTCGGTGCTCGGCAGGTCAGTCATATCGAGGACAGCCTCCGCGCCGTTGATATTTCTCTCACCGACTCAGATCTCGATGAGATTGAAACGATCATGGACGAGGCCACACCAGTTGCTGGACCGTCGCCAGAGGGCATGCCATGACCACGCCGATGGTGACCGTCGCCGTACTTGGCACCGGAACAATGGGCGCTCCGATCGCCCGCAACCTGCTCCGTGCCGGCTTCCCCGTTCGGGTGTGGAACCGCACCGTAGCGAAGGCTGCGGCAGTGGGCGTCGATGCACGCCGAACGTCCACCCCAAGGGAAGCCGCCGCCGGCGCCGACGTCTTGATCACCATGCTCGCCGACGGCGCTGCCGTCGAGCAGGTCATGACCGGCCCGACAGGAGCGTTGTCGACCATTGGGGCTGGCGCGATTTGGATCCAGATGAGCACGGTCGGTACCGAATGGACCGACCGACTCGCAGGCCTGGCGGCCAGGCATGACGTTGCGTTCGTCGATGCCCCGGTATCGGGTAGCTCCGGCGCCGCCGAAACGGGCGAGCTGATCATCCTCGCCTCCGGTGCAACAACAGCCCGAGCCCGGGTGCGGCCCCTCTTCGACGTGCTGGGACGGCAAACGCTGTGGCTAGAGAGCACTGGGGACGGCAGCCGGCTCAAGCTGGCCCTCAATAACTGGTTGGCGGTGCTCGTCGAGGGGATGGTCGAAACCCTCACGCTCAGCGAAGCACTCGGCCTCGACCCACACCTCGTGCTGGAGGCCATCAGCGACGGACCGATGG
>JAVEES010000287.1 GCA_030840285.1 Pseudonocardiales bacterium | reverse complement strand
TCTCGAGCGCCTCTCTCGCGCACTGCCATCGGCGTGGACATCCGCGGCACAGAGCTTTGAGCTCGGGGTCGTTTCCGCCCTCGGCCCAGCGGTCCGGATCGGCTAGACAAGGCGGTTTACGGGCGGGCTGCAGCTTCTTGGGCGCCATCGTCACCAGACCTCCTAGAGCGAAGTGACATGGCTAAACGCTAGCGCAGAAACACTAGCGCTCTGTACACAAAGCTCGCGGTATGGCAATACCTGTGGATAAAGCTGCTAGTGTTGACAGGTGGCTGATGTCGCTGGCTGCTCGTCGGTTGTCCTGCGTAGCGGCCCAACCGGCGATGCCTACACTGGCTCGGTGCTCCATGCTGCCCAGGCGCCCGGTTCCGTCCGCGCCGGTGCCGCTTTTGCCGCTCGCCGCAAGCAATTCAGGCTCACCCAGCGCGAGCTGGCCCGCAAAGGCATCATCACCGCTAGCTCGTTGATCGCGTTCGAGAAGGGCCGAAGCTGGCCGCGCGAGCGCACCCGCGCCACGTTGGAAGAGATCGTGCGATGGCCAGCGGGAACACTAGCGGCGATCGCAGCAGGTGGTGACATCCCCGAAGCCTCGAGCAATGTCCCTGTCGACACCTCCGAACAAACAGTCATCGTCGGCGCTGTCGAGGTGGCGATGAGCTCGGTTAACGCCGCGATCGTCAACCTCCCCGTCGACAGTCACCCGAAGTTCGCCGAGCGCATCCAGGCAGTACTGGCCGATCTTCGCCGGTTGGAAGCCGTCACCGCACGAGCAGTGCAGGCAAGCCGCGGGTCGGCGTCAGTGATCAAGTCGTTGATCGCCATCCGCCGCCAGTACGACGAGCTGGCGTCTCAGGCTGCGACTGCACCGGGCGCAACGCTGGGTCAGCGGCTCTACACCGCCCGCCGCCATGCCAACCTCACGCCCGCAGAAGCGGCCGCCGCAATAGGCGCACCCGTCGATCTGATCACCGCCGTTGAGAACGAAATCGCGCCTCCGCCGGACTCCTTGCCGCGCGTCGAGGCGTTGATCGACGACCTCAATGCCAGTTAGGGCACGACACTCAGTTCGCGGTGCACAAATTTGTGTCGTAACCACCTGCTGAGCGACTCGATACTGAGTGAATGACGTTGGAAGCCTTCGTCGAGCACGTCGGCGAGGTGATGAGGCGCGCCCACTCATTATTCGGTGCGCCAGCCAAGTCCGGCCGCTCCGTCGCGCTCGCATCCGGCTTGGAGCTGGCTCACGCAGGCGACCTGATCAGTGGCGGGATGGCGCAGACTCTGGGTCAGTCAGGGGCTTTCGCCGCCGAGCACGCAACATTCGGCAACGAAGCAACCTCAAATCTGTTCCGGCTCGCCGGTAACGATGAACGACTCGGCGACCAATTGCGTGAAGCCGCCCGCACCGATCACACTGGGCGCACCACGTCGGGACGCGTCATCAACAACGCCGCTGCCGACACGGCAGCGCTCGCCTCCTACACCGATACTCCCGCCGGTCAGCGCGCGCTGATCGCCGCGCTGCGGGCCCGACTGGCGCACCAACAACAGGTCGTCGCCGCCTACAAGCGGCGTGACGCCGCCATGGCGTCACTGCTGCGCTCGATGACGTATACCTCCAGGCCGTCGAGTGGCGGTGCCGGAATGCCATCCGCGGGCAGCGGTTTCGCTTCTCCCGCAACGAGCGGACCGATCGGCCGCCCCTCGCTCGGCGGTCTCAACGGACTTATGCAGCCGAGCTCGACCAGCCGAGGAGGCGATGCAGACACTGTTCTGGCCGCCCGTGCCGATCCGCGCGCCGCGTCCGTACCGCCTGGACCCGGAGGTGAAGCGGCGACCGCCGCACTGAGCCAACGCGGTAAACCCTACGTATGGGGCGCGAAAGGACCCAGCAGTTTTGACTGCTCGGGGCTAACCCAATGGGCCTGGGCGCACGCCGGTGTGCGCCTCGGCCCCGACACCTACTCCCAAGTCCAACAAGGTGTTCCCGTCGACCCCGGCGACGTACGGGCGGGCGACCTGATATTCCCGAAAGGCTCCTGGGACAGCCGTGGACCCGGACATGTGCAGCTCGCGATCTCACCGACCCAGGTCGTGCACGCACCCCAGTCGGGCGATGTGGTCCGTGTCATTGCGATGCCCGGCTCTTTCGTGGCACGCCGCCCGGTCCCGGTGCCTTCGAGCGCCGAAAATTAGTGCACGAGCCGCTCACTGGACGGCCCTACGCTCAAACTCACCGCACGGAAAGGAGGGGTCGTGTACAGCGCTCTTCACCACGAGGCAAGCTACACACTCGAACTGCTCGCCAAAGCCCAGCAGCTCTTCGGCGGCCCGGCCGCACCGGCCGACCCGCCCGCCTTCGTACCGCCGCCCGACCTCGAACACAACCTCGGCGGCGGCTGGTTCTAAGCACCCGTCATGACCGAGACCCGCAAGTTCGATGAGCAGACCCACTGGGCTCCCGACCCCGGCGGCTTGCGGGTCGGGGGAGCGGGGTGGGCGCCGCCCGGCTCGAACTCTTTCATCGACCGGGCCGACCCCTACTGGGGGCACGTTCTCGACAAGGCGCGAACCGCCTACGGCGACCCCAACATGAGCTTCAACAACAACGACGTCGGTCAGGAACGCCGCCTCGTATTCGGCGACGGATCAGCGGTACCCGCTGACGGCTCACTGGCTTACCGAGACGCACGACGTCACCAGACGTACCTCCTCAACAACGACGGAACGGTGTCACCACTTGCAGCCAACGGCGCACCGGGACCACCGATCACTCCGGCCGGATTCCGGCGAACCGACGACGGCACCTACGCACCACTCGACTCGTCCGGACATCAAGTCGCGCCGCTGACACCACATCCGCCCACCGCACCGTACGGCTACCACGACGCCAACGGGACGCTGACGCCCACAAACGCGCGCGGCGACTACTACATCGATGATCCGGCGACCGGTAAGCGTAGCTACTTCGACAAGGACGGAAAACCCATCACCGCAGCGCAATTCGATGACAGGGCACCAGCCGACCACGACAGTTCGCCGATGCCGACCGAGGAGCAACAATCAGGCCGTGCCGCCGATGCCGTGCGACAACTTCACCAGGAGCTCGCCAATCGGTACAGCCACATCAGCGACGCCGAAGCCAAGCTGTCTGAGACGCTGCTCAACGCGCATGCCACCACCGCTGACGGGCAACAGAAACTTCAGGCGATTCAGCAGAAGGTCATCCAGGCGATCAACGACCCGGCCATGTCGCTCGACACCCCCGCCGGCGAGCAGGCATTCCTGAAATTCCTGCGCAGCCAGGTCGCCGCGATCGGCGACATCGTGAAATCGGGAACGCTCGCTGCAGAAGACCAAGCGAAAGCCCTTGAGGCGCTGGCGAATCTATACCCGCCCATTGCTGAGTCCTCACCGACTACGCCGGACTCAGCGCCGCCGGCGGCGGTACCGCCGGCAAGTGGCGCACCCGCAGCTCCGCCGGCGCCGTCTGACGCTGCGCCGCTCGATCTCGGTCTTGGACCCGAGGAGCCGATCCCCGATCCGACGCTGTCCGATCTGGGACTGCACGGGCTGAGCGGTCCGGCGATGAGTGATCCGTTGACCTCGCTGGCCTCAGCACTGCCGGCAATGCTCGGTGCACTTCCCACGGCAGGCCTCGGCGGCGGGATGGACCCGTTGTCCTCGCTGACCGGCGCCGCCGCGCCGTTGGCGGGTCTGATGTCGCAGCTCGCCGACGAGTCGCGCCGAGACGACCGCGCCGACGACACCTCAGCGGAAACCGGTGCAGAGGAATCGTCGCGGGGCGAAAGCCGCGCTGCAGCGAAACCCCCCGACGCGCCGACCGACAGTCCTCTACCGGTCGGTGAGCCGCCGAACGGCGGAGAAGCAGACGCGTCGGCGTCCGCCGCGCCGGCCGGCGCCCCCGCAGCCGACGCACCGCCACCGCCGCCGCCGACTACGGCTGTGCCTCTGCCGGACGGTTCCACGGGCAACGCGCGAACGACCGCACTGGCCGAGGCCGTTAAGTCCTATTTGGGTGGCACCCCGGTCGACGCCGCGTACCGCGACGCCGGCATCACACTGCCGCCCCCAGGCACCCCGGTGACCAGCCCCATCGATCCGTCGTCGCTGACCTGCGGTGCGATCGGAATGTTCGAGGACCACTACGTGGTCGCGGTGAGCTCATCCAAGGCGCTCGACAACGGGCAGGTCGTCGCACTGTCCTCAGTCACCGGTGGCCCCGGATTCCTGGGCTGGATGGATCCCGCCGCAGCCAGCGCACCCGCCACAGCACCGACGGCACCCGCGTCAAGCGGGTGAACCGACGAGCCTCACCGACACGCGATCTGACGCCGACAGAAGGAGCCGATGCCATGACCGAGGACATTCGAATCGAGCCTGACATGTGGCGCATGATCGCCGGCCGCCATGACGAAGCCGCCGACATCATCGCCCGGTCACAACTCGCGGGGCCAGACATCGCAGACGCACTACGCGGCTACGGCCCCATCATGCATAGGACGAAAGTCGCTGCGGCGGACCTTCTCATCCTCCGCGACGCAGAACTACGCGCGCACGGCGGCAGCCATCGCAATGCCGCAGAAGCGCTGCGGCGGGCAGCCGCCGCTTTCGTTGCGACAGAGGACGACAACACCGAACGGCTGCGCCTTGAGTGACGACGACGCCTTGCCGCTGAGCGATCAGTCGTTCATCGCCTCCACCCCCGACGATCTGGTCTTCGTCCGGGTGGCCGTCCGCGGCCATGTGCTCGGGGTGCAACTCGAGCCCGGAGTTATGGCACGCCCAGGTAATGAAATCGCGGAGCGGATCGTCGCCTGTGCCGACGTCGCCTACCTGCAAGGCCAGGTAGCCCTGCGAAACCTTTGGGAGGAGGCGGGACTGGACTCGGTGTGCGTCGACGACATGCCCACCGAAGACGATCTGACCGCAGCGCGCGAACGCCTCGAGTCGTTGTGACCATGAGATCCCGACAGATGCTTCACGTGGCGTGTGCCGCGGCCGCCGCGTGGTTCCCGGCCAACGCGTGCCGGAGCGTCGACTCATGACACGGTGGTCCGAGTTCGACGGGCTCGACGACGCCGAGAAGGTCAAATACTGCGAGACTGAAGTCGCCGACACTCTAGGCCGCCTCGACGAGATGATCGCTGCGCTCGCCGGCCTTCGCACTGAAGTGGACGACCCGAGTGGGCTGTTGCGGTTCACGCTGGGCGAGGACGGCCGACTCTTGACGTTGTACATCGATGATGCTGTCGCGATGTCACTCACCAGGCTCGCTCTGGAGAAGAAGCTCAACGACATGTTCTCGGCAGGTAACGAGGCAATGCGGTTGTCGCGCAGCGAATTCTGGGAAGCGGTAAGCGATGCGGACTGATCTCCTGTCAGGATGTCAAATGTACGCGCGGCCACGCCCTGCGTGCTGAGCGCACTCGCAAGCCAGCACGCCAAATGGCCGCTGCAGATGCCCGCTCCATAGACCCGAAAGGAGGATGACGAAGGTCAAGGGAGACGAATAACCAGACGCGCGGTGCCCCGTCTACTTCTCCTCTATCACTCGCTGAGATCCACGACCGCCGCGTCGGCTGCAAGCTTCTTGACCGACTCGATGCCCTTCGCGGCAGACGCTTTCGTCGTGTAGCCCTCCGACACGGCGACGACCTGCCCGTTGGTGGACTTGAGTCGGAAGCGGTATTCGCCGCGCTTGTCCTTCGTAATCTCAAACTTGCCTGGCATCAGTGCCTCCACATCGCCGTCCGTTGACCTGTGTCGAGACTAGGCAGGCTGAGGCAGCGTGACCAGTTCGCAGTCCACATCAACCCCAAGGCCCTTCCACGACGGATGCCTCAAAGAGCCGACAACCTGGCGGTATTCGACATCTCCAGCAACTTTGCTTGAACCGAATGAGCAGCCCACCACCCGGACACAACAGCTTCACCATCCACGACATCATCCCGCTGTCACGCGGCGGCAAAGACCCTCGAGAGCTGCGCAGCCTGCTGCCGCTCCTGTAACCGCGCCAAAGGGGACTCGATGCCACGGCCGTGACCTTCGAAACGGAACGCAAATGATGGTGACCGCA
>JAVEES010000274.1 GCA_030840285.1 Pseudonocardiales bacterium | reverse complement strand
GTCCGGACGAGGGCGACACCGAGGTCCCGGTGGGTGAGGACCTGGTGCTGGTGTTGCGCGGACGGAGCCTGGCCGCGGAGGACCAGCGGATGCTCGCGGCCTTCGCGACCGAGGTGGCTGTCGCGTTCAAGCAGCGCAGGCTGAGCGAGCAGGCGCAGGAAGCTGCCGAGCTGGCGCAGTCGGATCGGGCCCGGACGGCGCTGCTCAACGCCGTGAGCCATGACCTGCGCACCCCGATCGCCTCGGCGAAGGCCGCCGTGTCGAGCCTGCGCAGTCGCGACGTGGCGTGGAGCGAGCAGGACCGGCAGGAGTTGCTGGCCGACGCCGACAGCGCGCTGGACCGCTTGACCTCACTGGTCACGAACCTGCTCGACCTGTCCCGCCTGCAGGCCGGTGCGCTGTCGGTGAGAGCCACGCCGGTCGGGCTGGACGATGTCGTCTCGCGGACTCTGGCCAGCACCGACCGCGGCGAGCGGGTGCACATCGACGTCTCACAGGATCTGCCTGCAGTGTTGGCTGATGCCGGACTGCTCGAACGCGCGCTGGCCAACCTGGTGGAGAATGCGCAGCGGTACAGCCCGCCCGACCAGCCGGTGCGGGTGGCGGCCAGCTCGCATGACGACCGGGTGGAGTTGCGGATCATCGACCGGGGTCCCGGCATCCCGGAAAAGGCCCGCGAGACGGTGTTCGCGCCATTCCAGCGGCGCGATGACCGGGCGGTGAGCACCGGTGCGGGCGTGGGGCTGGGGTTGGCGATCGCGCGTGGCTTCATCGAGGCGATGGGTGGCTCGATCGCTCTGGAGGACACCCCGGGCGGCGGGCTGATGGTCAGCATCACGCTGCCGGCCGCGCCGGGAACTGTTGGCGACGAGCTGACCGGCACCGCGCCGATCACCGAGGGAGTGGCTTGATGCGGGTACTTGTCGTGGACGACGAGCCACAGATCGTCCGGGCTTTGAGCATCAACCTGCGAGCTCGCAAGTACGAGGTGACGGCCGCGTCCTCCGGTGCCGAAGCGCTGATCCTGGCCGCCCGGCATCCACCGGACGTCGTGCTGCTGGACCTCGGCCTGCCGGACATGGACGGTGCCGACGTGATCGAGGGGCTGCGAGGCTGGACGAGCGCGCCGATCATCGTGCTGTCCGGGCGGACCGGTGGCGCGGACAAGGTCACCGCGCTGGATGCCGGTGCCGATGACTACGTGACGAAGCCGTTCGGGATGGACGAGCTGATGGCGCGGATGCGGGCGGTGGTCCGCCGGGTGACAACTGATTCGGTCGGTAACCAGTCGGCGGTGCGGATCGGTTCCCGGACGATCGATCTCGCGGCGCACCTCGTCACGGACTCCGACGGCGCCGAGGTGCGACTCACCAAGACGGAGTGGCAGCTGCTAGAACGGCTGGTGCGCAACCCCGGCAAGCTCGTCACCCAGCGGCAGTTGCTGACCGAAGTGTGGGGCCCTGCCTATGGCGAGGAGTCCGGGTACCTGCGATTTCATTTCGGGCAGCTTCGCCGCAAGCTCGAGGAGAATCCCGCGCGTCCGCGGCACCTGGTGACCGAGCCCGGCCTGGGCTATCGCTTCGCCGAGTAGCTGCCAGAGACTTGTCGAACACCTCGTCACGGCCTATGGTGGAGGCTAATAAGTTCAGGCATTAAACAAACTGCCTCGTTTATCAAAGGTCCGTACGACTCGAAGGTGATCAGACATGGCCACAGACCCCACTCCCACCAAAGCCGACCGCTTCTCCTTCGGACTCTGGACGATCGGCTGGACGGCCCGCGATCCGTTCGGTGATCCCACTCGCAAGCCGCTCGATCCGATCGAGGCCGTCTACAAGCTGAACGAACTCGGCGCCTACGGCATCACCTTCCACGACGACGACCTCATCCCGTTCGGCTCGGACAGCGGCAGCCGCGACAAGGTGATCAGCCGGTTCAAGGACGCGCTGTCCGACACCGGGGTGATCGTTCCGATGGTGACCACGAACCTGTTCACGCATCCGGTGTTCAAGGACGGCGGATTCACCAGCAACAACCGCGACATTCGCCGTTACGCGCTTCGCAAGGTGCTGCGCAACCTCGACCTGGCCGCGGAGCTCGGCGCCAAGACCTTCGTGCTCTGGGGAGGCCGGGAGGGCAGCGAGTACGACTCCGCCAAGGACGTACAGGCGGCGCTCGAGCGCTACCGCGAGGCGATGAACCTCCTCACCACGTACGTGACCGACAAGAACTACGACCTGCGCTTCGCGATCGAGCCGAAGCCGAACGAGCCCCGCGGCGACATCCTGCTGCCGACCCTCGGGCATGCCATCGCGTTCACCCAATCGCTGGATCGGCCGGATCTCGTCGGCGTGAACCCCGAGGTCGGGCACGAGCAGATGGCCGGCTTGAACTTCGCCTCGGGCATCGCGCAGGCCCTGTGGCACGGCAAGCTGTTCCACATCGACCTCAACGGCCAGCGCGGTATCAAGTTCGACCAGGACCTGATCTTCGGCCACGGCGACCTCATGAATGCCTTCAGCCTGGTCGACCTGCTGGAGAACGGCGGCCCGAACGGGGGCCCGGCGTACACCGGCCCGCGGCACTTCGACTACAAGCCGTCACGTACCGAGGACTACGACGGCGTGTGGGCATCGGCGGCGGCGAACATGCGCATGTACCTGCTGCTCAAGGAGCGGGCCGCGGCCTTCCGCGCCGACCCCGAGGTTCAGCAAGCGCTGGCGTACGCGAGGGTTCCGGAGCTCTCCCAGCCCACCCTTAACGCCGGCGAGACCTATGCCGACCTGCTCAAGGACACCACCGCGTTCGAGGACTTCGAGCCGGACGCGGCGGGCGAACAGGGCTACGGTTTCGTCCGGCTCAACCAACTGGCGATCGAGCACCTCGTCGGAGCCCGCTGACGCTCGCCCTTTCGGTGGTCACCCCGCACCTTCCGGTGCCATCCCCCCGCCCCGCCCCCTCTCCATGATCGCCCGCCTTTCCATGATCAACTCGCGTTTGGTGCTGCCATAGCGACTGCCATAGCGACAGCAGACGCGAGATGATCACCAGAAATGGGCGCCAGAAACAGGGGCCACTAGAGAGGTAGCGACATGCCGTTGGTAGCCGGGGTGGACTCGTCCACCCAGTCGTGCAAGGTAGTAATCCGCGATGCGGAGACCGGACGACTGCTGCGCTCGGGCCGCGCCGGTCATCCCGAGGGCACCGAAGTCGATCCCGCGGCCTGGTGGCAAGCGCTGCAGACCGCGATCCAAGCAGCGGGCGGTCTGGACGACGTCGCGGCCATCAGCGTCGGCGGCCAGCAGCACGGCATGGTCTGTCTGGACGATCGCGGCGAGGTCGTTCGACCAGCGCTGCTGTGGAACGACACCCGCTCGGCAGCAGCGGCAAGCGACCTGGTCGCCGAGTTCGGCGCCGAGAACTGGGCCGAGGCGGTCGGCGTCGTGCCAGTCGCGGCCATCACGATCAGCAAGCTGCGCTGGCTCTCCGATCACGAACCGGGCAACGCTGCGAGAGTCGCGGCGGTCTGCCTGCCGCACGACTGGCTGAGCTGGAAGCTGTCCGGATCCGATGACCTCAGCGACCTGGTGACAGATCGCTCGGACGCCTCGGGCACCGGCTACTTCGACCCGAAGTCGAACAGCTACCGGCGCGACCTGCTGATGCTCGGCTTCGGACGGGATGTGCTGCTACCGACGGTCGCGGCGCCTGCTGAGGGCCGAAAGGCGAGCACCGGATCGCTGATCATCGGCCCCGGGGCAGGCGACAATGCCGCGGCGGGGTTCGGTGTGCAGGCCGGGGATGCCGCTGTCGTCTCGCTCGGCACGTCGGGCACGGTGTTCGCGCGCAGCTCGGTCCCACCACTGGACCCGTCCGGGATCGTCGCCGGATTCGCCGATCTGACCGGCGTCTTCCTGCCACTGGTGTGCACCCTCAATGCCGCTCGGGTGCTCGACGCGACGGCCAGGATCCTCGGTGTCGACCTGAACCGGCTCAGCGAGCTCGCCCTCAGTGCCGCACCCGGAGCAGGCGGCATGACGCTCGTCCCCTATTTCGAGGGTGAGCGCACACCGAACCTGCCGAACTCGACCGGCGCGATTCACGGCGTGACCCTGGCGAACTCGACGCCTGAAAACCTCGCCCGCGCTGCCGTCGAAGGCATGCTCAGCGGATTGGCCGCGGGGCTGGATGCCCTTGCCCTGCAAGGTTGTTCGGTCTCGTCCGTGCGGCTGGTCGGCGGAGCCGCGCAGTCACCGGCCGTGCGGCAGATCGCGCCTTCGGTATTCGGCACGCCGGTCGACGTGCCGCCGCCAGGTGAATACGTTGCCGACGGCGCGGCACGGCAGGCCGCCTGGGTGCTGGCGGGATCGGCCGAGCCACCGGTCTGGACGCATGAGCTGGCCGGTGCCGAGCGCTACGAGGCGCCGATCACGGCCGGCCTTCGTGAGCGCTATGCCGCTGCCGCACAGCGATTTCTGCCCGCGAGCCCATGACCGAACCTGGCTTGCCGGCCGGCCAGCACACCGTGCGCCAGCACAACTTGCGTCTGGTGCTCGCCGAACTTGCTGCCGGGCCGGGTTCGAAAGCCGAGCTCGCGCAGCGCACCGGGCTCACCAAGGCTACCGTCGCAAACCTGGTGGATTCCCTTATCCCACAAGGCATCTTGCACGAGGGTGACCCGGAAGGATCGGGTCCCGGGCGGCCATCGCGGAGCCTGTCGTTCCATCCGGACGGGCCGGTCGCGCTGGGCGTGGAGATCAACGTCGACTACACGTCGGTGCTTGCCCTGGATCTGACGAGCCAGGTGCTGGCCAACGAGGTCGCGTCCGTCGACAACCGGGTTGGACGGGCCGAGCAGATCCTGCGGCACGCATCGAGAATGGCCCGTAAAATACTGCGGGATCTCGACCGTCCCGCGCTCGGAGTCACCCTCGCGCTGCCCGCGGTGGTCAGCCCGGACGGTGACGTGTTGCGAGCGCCGAACCTGCCCGCACTCAACGGAGAACCCGCCCGCACCCTGTTCGGAAAGGCTCTCGGACTCGGGCCGGACGTGCCGGTGGCTGTCGAGAACGAGGCGAACCTCGGCGCGTTGGCCCGGCTGCGGCTCGCGCCCGAGCAAGGGCAGAACTTCGTGTACGTCTCGGCCGAGGTCGGTATCGGCGCCGGCCTGGTCGTGAACGGGTCGCTGTTCCGGGGTACTCGGGGCTTCGCCGGTGAACTCGGCCATGTGGTGGTCGATCGCAACGGTCCCGAGTGCGGCTGTGGCGGGCGTGGCTGTGTCGAGCAGTACGCGGGGCTGGAGGTGCTGCTGCGGGCCTCCCAGCAGCCGGACCTGGACTCCCTGCAGCGCGCGATCCAGGCAGGAGACCAGCGGGCAGCGGCGGCACTGACCGAGGCGGGCTCCGCGCTGGGTGTTGGATTGGCGTCCCTGCTCAATGTCTTCGACCTGCCGGTCGTGGTGCTGGGAGGCGTGTACGCGAGGCTCTTCGACCAGCTCGCGGCTCCCCTGCAGGCGGAGTTGACGCGCCGCGTGCTGTCCTCGCGTCAGGGCGGCGGGCAGCTGCGCCGCTCGGCCCTAGGAGCCGATGCGGCAGTCCGGGGTGCGGCCAGCATGGTGATCGACCGTGCCCTGCAGGATCCGGCGCTGATCGTGGGCACCGCCCGGCGAGCTAGCGGGCAGGACGCGAGTTGAGGTTCCAGTAGCCCTTGGCGTAGACGTCAGATCGGCTGAGACCGAATCGGGTCAGCGACTCGCGCAGCGCCACGACGGCCCGGGACTCGCCCAGCAAGTAGGCATAGCCGGTTCCCGGTCCGGGCTCGACCGAATCCAGCGCCGCCTCGAGGACGGCCGTGGAGCCAGCCGGCTGATCTCCGCGCGGTAACCAGCTCACCGAGGCATTGGCGGGCAGCGGATACACCTCGTCCCGGTCCTGGATCTCAGCCAGGACCCGGAGCTGACGGTCGCCGAGGGCCTGTGCCAGTGCGGCGATGGCGGGCAGTCCCGACTCATCGGTGAGAGCGAGCAACCAGGCGGCGTCGGCAACCGGGATTCCGCCCCGGGGGCCGAAGAAGCTGACCGTGTCCCCCGCAGCGATCATGGCTGCCCAGCTCGAACCTGGCCCGTGACCGTGCAGGACCGCATCCAGGACCAGGCGATCACCGTCGACGGACCTGACGGTATAGCGGCGGCGTACTTCGCGGCCGTCCTCGCCAGCCAGCACCACCGCGATATCGCTGGCCAGCGACCAGTTCTGAGTCGCAATCTCGGGCGAGGCGAGTGTGATCCGCCGCATCCGGGGCGAGAGAGATTCGACCGAAGATACCCGGGCAAGGAATTGGCCGGTACGGGTGATGTGTTGAACAGAGGACATGATTTGTCCAGCATGCCAGTACAGACTGGATCTGCGACAACAGTCGCCGACCCGCGGGCGTCAATCGCTCGCAGAAGAAGGAGAGATATGTCCACCGCGTTGAAGCCAACCGAACTGAAGAAGGTCTCTTACGTCACGTCCGCCACCGCCAAGGGTGGGCGCGCCGGGCACGTCACGAGTGCTGATGGGCTGGTCGACTTCGACCTTGCCCAGCCTGGCACCACCCCGGAGCCGGCTGTGAACCCAGAGACGCTCTTCGCGGCCGGCTACGCCGCCTGTTTCCAGGGGGCCCTGCTCAATCGCGCCAAGACCCAGGGCGTCGACACCTCGGATTCGACGGTGACCGCCAGCGTCTCGTTCGGCCCCGCTGAGGACGGCGGCTTCGGGCTGGCTGTCGAACTCTCCGTGACGATCCCGGGCGTGGCGAAGGACAAGGCGCAGGAGCTCATCGAGCTGGCGCACGAGTTCTGCCCGTACAGCAAGGCCACTCGCGACAACATCGTGGTGACCCTCACCGCAGCCTGACGAGTCAACACAGCCGTGCGGCCCGACGCCGCGAGGCGTAGGAACGACTGACAGAAACCGCCCGGCCACCATCTGGTGACCGGGCGGTTTGCTAACTGGCTCGCGCGAGATTCGATCAGCCGGTCTTGGCCAGGTCGGCGATCGTCTTCAGGCTGTACTTGTCGGCCGTGGCCTTGGTGACCACGATCGCGTCGCTGTCCTGTGCCGAGGACTTGTCCAGCGCGATGAGGTTCGGCGGCAACGCCTTCTGCAACGCGGCGTAAACGTCATCAGGGCTGGTTGCCTTGGCCGTCTTGTCGATGAACTGCAGGATGGTCCCGGTGTACTCGGCGAACAGGTCGAGCGAACCCTCCTTCAAGCCCTGGTAGTACTTCTCGCGGCTACCGATATTGAGCGTGGTCTTGATGCTCGCGCCCTGGGCCTTCAGCGCCTCGGCGTAGATCTGGGCCAGGATGACGTTCTCGGGGAAGTTGGCCGAGCCGATGGTGAGCTTGACGCCCGAGGCGTCCGAACCCGTGGTCGCGAGGCCGTTGTCCGACAGCCATTGCTTGGCGACCGCGTCGGCGTCCTGCTTGTCGACCTGAACCTTGGTCAGCAGGTCGCTGAGCCCCGAGGTCGTGAGCTTGGCCGAGATGCCGTTCAGGATCTTCTTGACGCCGTCGGTGGCCTTGCTCTTGTTGATGATCGGCAGGATGTTCTGCGCCGCGAAGTTGCTCTTCGGGTCTTCCAGGATGACGAAGCCATTGGACTTGATGGCCGGGTCCGTCGTGAACAGGTCCGCCGCGTCGATCTGGCCGTTCTTCAGTGACGAGACGGTGACCGGGCCGCCGGTGTCGGTCACCGTGTACTTGCCGAATGTCACGCCGTAGTTCTTCTGGAGGCCCGGCAGGCCGTCGGGCCGGGTCTTGAACTCCGGCGGCCCGCCCATGATCAGCTTGCTGGCGATCGTGGCGGTTGAGCCGGCGCCGGATGAGCTGGCGGACCCCGTGCCGCTCTTGCTGCTGTCCGATCCGCAAGCGGTCAGCGTCAGTGCCGCGGTGGCCGCAATGGCACCTGCGATGAAGGTCGTGCGTTTCATGACTCTCCCTATAGAGATAAGCGAGTATTGGACGTTACCCGAGCGCTGAGAGCAGCCGCTCACAGCGTGATCAGACTGTTGCAACCTCCGCCTGGGTCACGGTTGCCAACCGGGAATCGGGCGCGGCAACCTGCTTCTTGGAGATCCGTCCCGAAATGCCTCGCGAGACGGCGTAGCGCTGCACGGCCGCCAGCAGCAGGTCGGCACTCAGTGCCAGCGCCGCGACCAGCACGCCGCCACCGATCATCTGCGGGAAGTCCTGCTGGGCCAGCCCGTCGTAGATGAAGCGTCCCAGACCGCCCAGCGGGATGTAGGAGGCGATGGTCGCGGTGGCGATGACCTGCAGCGTCGCGCTGCGGAAGCCGGAGAAGATCAGCGGCAGGCTACAGGGGAATTCGACCCGCAGAAGCACCTGCGACCCGGTCATGCCCATGCCGAACGCCGCATCGCGCACCGCCGGATCGACGTTCTGCACGCCCGCATAGGTGTTGGACAGAATGGGCGGAATAGCCAGCAGGACAAGGACAATCTCGGTCGGGATGACGTAGCCGGTGTCCGTCCGTCCGTGGAAATTCGGCGCGATCATGACGGTCAGCAGAACCAGCACGCCGACCGTGGGCAGCGCGCGCAGCGCATTGGCGGCGGCGACCAGCCAGCTCAACCGGCCGGTGTGGCCGATGAACAGTCCCAGCGGCAGCGCGATGAGCAGCGCGATGAGCAGCGCGATGCCCGAGAAGCGCAGATGCGCCTCCAGCTGGGTGATGATCCCGGTGTTCAAGCGGGTATCCCGCCAATGCGAGGGATCGTTCAGCCACGTGATGACGCTGCTGATCATGTTCGCACCGCCCTTCGCCACGGAGTCAGCAGCCGATTGAGTGCCTGGACGGACAGATCCAGCACGAGGGCCAGCAGCACGCACAACACGATGCCCAGCACGATCGGCGGGTAGTAGGCGTCCGGGGTCGACTGCTGGAAGCCCTGGGTGAACAGCTGCCCCAGGTTCGACATGCCGATCGTGCCGGCCACCGCGACGATGCTCACGTTGGCGACCAGCGCTACCCGCAATCCGGCCGTGATGACCGGTACGGCGATCGGCAGTTCTACCCGGAACAGCCGGCCTACCGGCTTGTAGCCGATCGCCGTCGCAGCCTGGATGGTCTCATCCGACACCGATGCGAGCCCATCGGCGACGACCCGCACGAGCAACGCCACCGAGTAGATCGTCAGGGCTATCGGTACCTGCTTCGGGTCCAGCGCGCCGAGCCCGAAGATCGGCGGGATGAGCACGAACAGCGCGATCGAGGGGATGGTGTACAGCAGCCCGGTGATCGACATCATGGGCGGGTAGACCCAGCGGTAACGCCGCGCGAGCCAGCCCAGCGGCAGCGCGATGAGCAGGCCGATGACGACCGGCAGCACCGAGAGCCAGGTGTGGTCCCACAGCCACCCGAGATCCTCGCTGCGGTGGTCCATGAAGTAGCCCCAGAACTGCAGCGGGGACGAGCTGGACGAGCTGGCGAGAACCGTCATGTCAGCACTCCGCTCTCACCCGTGGCGTTCATGGCTGGGGCTCCCGCTCCCGGCCCTCGATCAGGGCGAGCACTTCCGAGGCCGTGATCGAGCCGAGCAGCGCGCCGGCGTCGTCAACCACCACCCCTCGGCCGGACGGCGAGGACAGCGCGGCGTCCAGTGCCGCGCGCAGCGTGCCGCCCTGGGTTGCCAGGGTGCCGCCGCGGTAGAGCATGCCGTCGGTGATGACGTTCTCGCCCGGCTTGACGCCATCGAGGTCCAGCCAGCCCTGCGGGATCTGCTTCTCATCCACCACCAGGATCCAGGGTCCGTTCTCGGCCCCGTACGGAGTCGGTGCTCCGAGCGCGGCGGTCTGTTCTTGGTGGGTCGAGATGGTTCCCGCACTGCTGAAGCCCAAGGCCCGATAGCCCCGGTCGCGGCCGACGAACCCGGCGACGAAGGCATCGACCGGACGGGTCAGCAGCTCCGCGGGGGTGGCGAGCTGGGCCAGGTGGCCACCGACCCGCAGTACCGCAACCTGGTCACCGAGCTTGATCGCCTCGTCGATGTCGTGCGTGACGAAGACGATCGTCTTGCCGATCTCCTCCTGCAGCCGAAGGAACTCCGCCTGCAGCTGATCGCGCACGACGGGATCCACGGCGCTGAACGGTTCGTCCATCAGCATCACCGGCGGGTCCGCGGCCAGCGCCCGGGCGACGCCGACGCGCTGTTGCTGCCCACCTGAGAGCTGCGCGGGATAGCGCTTGGCGAAATGCGGTGGCAATCCGACCCGCTCCATCAGTTCGAGCGAGCGCGACCGTGCCTTTTTCTTGTCCCAGCCGAGCAGGTAGGGAACCGTCGCGATGTTGTCCACGATCGTGCGGTGCGGAAAGAGGCCCGCGTGCTGGATGACGTAACCGATCTTGCGCCGCAATTCGTGGGTGGCGATCTTGGCGGTGTCCTCATCGTCCAGCCAGATCGTGCCCGAGGTTGGCTCGATCATCCGGTTGATCATGCGAAGCGAGGTGGTCTTTCCGCACCCGGATGGTCCGACCAGCACCGTGATCTTGCCGGACGGCGCCGTGAGGTCGAGCTCGTCGACGGCGACGGTCCCGTCCGGATAGCGCTTTGTCACCGAATCGAACCGGATCACGTCCCTGTCTCCTGTTCTGTCGTGGCGCCCGAGCCGGGTACCGCCAGTTGTCGTGCGAGCGATCGAGCCTCGTCGGCCACGATCCGGCCGTAGGCATGCATGGTGTCGTCGTCAATTCGATAGGTGGGACCGAGAACGCTGATCGCACCGGCAACCCCTCCCGGACGCCTGATCGGAGCGACGATGGCGGTGACGTCGGGTTCCAGGCGGTCCCGTTCGGCAACGTAGCCCTGGGGTGGGACAACGTCGCGAAGGGCGAGCCCCACCGCGAGGTTGTTCAGCGGGACGGAACGCCCGATCCAGCTGGTGTGCCGTACCGAGTGGGTGCCCTCGACCATGGCGATGTAGAGGGCGGTCGCGCCCGGGCCGGCGATGCTGAGATACGCCGATTCCCCGGTGGCGGCCACGATCCGGTGCAGGGCGGGTTCGGCCAGCCGCACCAGGGTCTGCCTTCCCAGCGCCGAGGCGCCGAGCTGGATCAGCCGCGGGCCGGCGCGGAACGAGCCGACCTGGTCCCGCGCGACGAAGCCGGAGGCCTCGAGCGTGCGCAGCAGCCGCAGTGCGGTACTGGCAGGCAGCTGCGCCCGGCGCGCGCATTCGGTCAGGCTGATCTCTTCCTCGGCGCACACCTCGGCGAGCAGGGCCAGCGCGCGGTCCACGGATCGCGTGGAGGATCCGGTCAGCTCGTTCACGCGACACCCGCCTTGGCTGCCACTCTATAAAAGCACGGTTCCATAGAGCGGTAGGATGGCACGCCTTCGCCCCCAGGGGAAGTAAACCGGGAAGAATTTTCAGAATCGAAACACTTTCAGCCGGTGCCAACTACCGATCGAAGCGGATTCATTCCGCTATGGGTCGTAATCCCGCAGGAGTTCATGTGATCGTGATCGACGGCTCGTCACTGACCTGTGATCAGCTCGCCGCCGCCTCGCTCAGAAGGCTGCCGGTCACGCTGTCCGAGGTGGGGCGTGCCCGGGCGGTCGAGTCCAATGCCTTTGCCGATCGAGTGGCGCTGGATCGCCCGATCTACGGGCGCTCCACCGGGGTCGGCGCGAACCGCACCCTCGGACTGGTGGACCCGGACTCGCAGGCGCTGGACCTCGTGCGGAGCCACGCCACCGCGTCCGGCCCGCTGCGCTCGGCGGAGCGAGTGCGAGCCATGCTCGTCATCCGGCTGAACCAGCTGGCCGCGGGCGGCAGCGGTGCCGATCCGCGAATCCTGGACGCTCTGGCCGCGATGATCACCGCCGACGCGCTCCCCGACGTACGCGAGCTGGGCAGCATCGGGACGGGGGACCTGCCAGCCCTGGCGGTCACCGCGCTGGCCCTGATGGGCGAGGCTCCGACCGCCAGGCCGGCCCCGGTCACCGTCCGGTTCGCCAGCGGCGACGCGTTGCCGTTCCTGAGCAGCAATGCGGCCACCCTGGCCGATGCCGCCCTGGCTTTGGTAGAGCTGCGCTCCCTGGCCGAGTCCGCGCTGGTCCTCGCCGCCCTGAGCCTTCGAGCGGTCGACGGCAACCCCGAGGCCTTCTCGGCGGCGGTCGAGCAGGCGACCCCGTTCGAAGGCGCTCGCCAGGTGTGCGCGACGATCCGGGAGCTGGTCGAGGATGGCTGGCAGCCAGCGCGGATCCAGGACCCCTTCGGTCTGCGCACCCTGCCGCAGGTGCACGGAGCCTTCCTCGACGAGCTGCGCCGGCTGCAGGACACCATCGAGCGGCTGATCAACGCGCCGTCGGAGAATCCCGTCATGCTCGCCGACTACGGCGTCGCCCATCACGGCGGCTTCCACGCCGCCTACCTCGCGCAGGCCCTCGACTCGGCGGCGCTCGGGGCCGCCCAGTCGGCCCAGCTCTCACTCGCCAGGCTGACGATGCTCGACGAACCGGCGCTGACCGGCCGCCATCCCTTTCTCGCCGACGGCACGCCGGGATCGTCCGGGCTGATGATCGCCGAATACGTCGCCGCCTCCGCGCTGGCCTCGGTCCGGGCAGCCGCCACGCCCGCCGGCCTGCAGAGCGTGACCCTGTCGCGTGGGGTCGAGGAGGATGCCAGCTTCGCCTCGCTGGCCGCCCACCAAGCGGGCGTCGTGGCGAGCGGCTACCGGACCGTGCTGGCAGCCGAGCTGCTGGCGGCGGTGCGCTGCCTGCGACAGCGTGGCATCGAGCCTGGCCGGCTAGCTCCGGCGGTTGCGGCCATGGCGACGGTCGGGGTGGACGACCGGGATCGCGATCTGACCGGGGATCTCGCCGCGGCCGAAGCCGTGGTGGGGGAGCTGGCTCAGATCATGTCGTCGAGCGGGCGGAGCTCGTCGGCGTAGGACACCGAGGTCCGGCGCAGGATGCCGGTGGGGCCTACGGCGTACTGGCCCATCCGCCACAGCGGCGGCGAGTAGGCGTGGATCGAGACGCTGCCCGCGTCCCGGCCGGTGAGCCGATGGATATGGTCAGGGCCGAAGCAGTACGACTGGCCCGCCGGTACCTCGGTTGCCAGGCTCGGTCGGTCGACGGCAAGGTTGTGCTCGGTCAGGCAACCCTCGACGACCGCGACCGCACCCGATGAGATGTCGTGGTCGTGCCAGCCGGTGTCATTCGCCGGCGTCCAGCACAGCACCCAGACGTCGACGTGCTGGTCGCGGTGCAGCGACACGTAATGCCGGTTCTCGTCATCGAAGGCCACGTGCTGTCGCCACAGTTCCGGACGGGTCGCGATCGAGTCCGCAAGCTGCTTGAGCTCGTGCTTGTCCAGGTCGCGCTCGGGCAGGCCTTCGGCAAGTTCGCCGAGGCCACTGGTGGCGAGCAGGTCGGTCATGCGGAGACTCCTTCGAGCAGGCGGTACGGGTTGGTGACGGCGATGGCACGCAGCGCGGCCTCGCCGAGTTGAGGGTCGATGGGTTCGGCGTAGGGACGATCGCTGCCGAGCACGATCGGGTCGATGCCGAGCGCGCGGCTGAGGTTGTCGATGCCCTGCCGGCCGTAGGACGAGGTGTCGATGAAGACGTTCGGATCCACGACGCTGCGGCCACCGCCCCGAGCGCTGAACCGCTCGTGCTGCAGCGGCGCCAGCCCGGCGCCGGCCACGAAGCAGATCCGCAGGTTCGGCAGCAGCGAGCGTCCGGCGAGCTTCCAGGACCACCAGGCGGCCTGTAGCTGGGCGGGGTACTGCACCACGGCGGGCCTCCAGACGGGCGTCCCGGCGACCGGCCGGACGGGGCCAGGAT
>JAVEES010000254.1 GCA_030840285.1 Pseudonocardiales bacterium | reverse complement strand
GCCTCGATCATGCAGACCATCCAGGATCGCGGTTACGTCTGGAAGAAGGGTGCCGCGCTGGTGCCCTCATGGGTGGCCTTCGCGGTGATCGGCCTACTGGAAGGCCACTTCGGCCGGCTGGTGGACTACGGGTTCACCGCCTCGGTCGAGAACGACCTGGACTCGATCGCCGGTGGTTCCACCTCGCGAGTGGACTGGCTGCGCAAGTTCTACTTCGGCTCGTCGGCGGCCGAGGTCGCCTCGGATGACCCGAAGCGGATCTCTGCCCAGGGTGGCCTGAAGAAGCTGATCGCTGAGCGCCTGGAGGACATCGACGCTCGTGGGGTGAACTCGATCCAGCTGTTCGGCCCCGATTCCGACGTCGTGGTCCGGGTCGGTCGCTATGGCCCGTACGTCCAGCAGGGTGGCCCGGAGTCCGAGCGCCGCGCGTCGGTGCCCGAGGATCTCGCACCGGACGAGCTGACGCCGGAACGGGTCGAAGAGCTGCTGTCCGCGCCATCCGGGGACATCGAGGTCGGGGTGGACCCGTCGACCGGCCGCGAGATCACGGGCAAGAACGGCCGCTACGGCCCGTACGTCACCGATGGTGAGCGGACCGCCTCGCTGTTCAAGACCATGTCCCTGGAGACCCTGTCGATCGATGACGCCGCGCGGTTGCTCACGCTGCCGAGGGTCGTCGGAGTGGATCCGGCCGCCGAGGATGGCAAGGGCGCGGAGATCACCGCTCAGAACGGCCGCTACGGCCCGTACATCAAGCGCGGCACCGACTCGCGTTCCTTGGAGACCGAGGAGCAGCTGTTCTCCGTCACCCTCGACGAGGCGCTGGCCATCTTCGCTCAGCCGAAGCTGCGCGGGCGCCGGACGGCGGCAGCACCGCCGCTGAAGGAGCTGGGCGACGATCCCGTCTCCGGCAAGCCGATGGTGGTGAAGGACGGCCGCTTCGGTCCCTATGTGACCGACGGTGAAACCAATGCCTCGCTGCGCCGGGACGACTCGGTGGAGGAGATCACCACCGAGCGCGGCGCGGAGCTGCTGGCAGACCGGCGAGCCCGCGGTCCGGTGAAGAAGAAGGTCGCAGCGAAGAAAGCCCCCGCCAAGAAGGCCGCCGCGAAAAAGGTGACCGCTAAGAAGGTGGCGCCGAAAAAGGTGGCCGCAAAAAAGGCCTAACCCACCCCGCCGCCCAGCCGCCCGCCCACCCCGCTTTGGGCGTCCCGAATTACCCTCAAACAGCCCTGTGGTGCGTATTTCCAGACTCCCAAAGCGGTTTGTGGGCGACGGAGAAGGTGCGGATGAAGGGGAAGACCGTTCCGTATTCTCGCTGCGGGTAGGCCCGGCGTAGCGCCGCGGCGTACTCAGCGACGAACTCTTCGCGCTCTGGTTCGTCCAAGGCCTGCAGCACCGGCCGAAGCCCGCTGCCTCGAACCCACTCCAGCACCGGATCTTCACCGGGCAGCACGTGGAAGTACGTCGTCTGCCAGACAGTCGCGATCAAGCCGGCACGGATCAACAGGTCGAGGTAGGCATCCGGCTCTGCGACCGCATCGTCGTGCCGCAGCGTCCGGCCAAGCCTTGGTCGCCAACGGGAACTCTCGCTGAGTTCACGCATCAATCGATGGCTCGGCGAGGAGAAGTTGGCCGGGACCTGGAAGGCCAGCCAGCCTCCCGCGTTGAGCTCGTCCGCCCAGCGACTCAACAGCTGCAGATGCCCCGGAACCCACTGCAAAACCGCGTTGCTCACCAGGACATCGACACCGTGGGCGTCGAACTGTTCGGCCGTCCCGACCGAGAATGAGACCTGTCCGTCAGGGGGAGCGGCCGCAATCATTTCGGTCGAGCTGTCCACGCCACTGACCCGTGCTGAGGGCCACCGATTCGCCAGCGTGGCGGTGAGTTCACCGGAGCCGCAGCCGAGATCCACGACCGTCGACGGAGAGATCGCGCCGATCTGAGCTGTCAGGTCGAAGAACGGCCGGCTCCGTTCGGAGGAATAGCGACCGTACTGTGCCGGATCCCAGTGCATTCTCGAAGAACCTCCCGAACTTTATCTTGACATCAAGAGAATATCTCTTGATGTCAAGACAGATCGAGCTACAGTGGCGTTCATGATGGACGAGGTCGATGGCATCGTTCAGGCCTGGACCGCAGTCCGCCCTGACCTCGATCCGGGCCCCATGCAGCTGCTCAGCCGGGTGCGCAGGCTCGCGCAACTGTTGGACGATCAGCGCGAGGAGGCCTTCGCCGAACACGGCCTGGCCTCGCACGAGTTCGATGTGCTGGCCGCCCTGCGCCGCAGCGAAGAATCCGGCGGCCTGACGCCCGGACAGCTGACCGAGGCCACCCATGTCACGTCGGGAACCATGACCAACCGGCTGGATCGTCTGCAGCGCCGCCGGCTGGTGCGGCGCGCGCCCGATCCCCAGGATCGCCGCCAGAGCCTGGTGACGCTCACCGCGACCGGCCGCCGTAAGGTGGATGGCGCGATGGCGAGCCTGCTCGACATCGAAGCCGCCCTGATCGCGGGTCTGGGTCCGCGTGAGCTGGCAACCACGGTGCGAGCATTGCGGACATTGCTCGCTCAAGCCGCGTCAAACTGGGCGCAACCTGAGAGCAGTCCCGAGGTGCAGCCCAAGATTGTCGGCCGCCCCGGATAGGCTTGCTGCGGTGCACGGCGCCGTCCTGCCTACCCGGTTCGACACCGCCCGATGCGCCACCGAACACCTGAAATCGCAGCAGCCGAGGAGTAGCCATCCCCGCCGATCCCGGCCGAGAGTCCGCCCAGTCCGCCCAGTCCGCCAAGTCCGCGCAGACCGGCGCTGGCGTCGTTCTGCCGTCCCCGGCGGGTGTCGCGGCGGTCGCTCCGGCGAGATCGGAGGACCCGGCCGGACCATCCAGCATCGGCGCGATCCGTGGCGTGCTGAAGACGACACCGTTCCGCCGGCTCTGGTACTGCACCGGGCTGTCCAGCCTGGGGGATTGGCTCGGTCTGCTGGCGACCACGGCGCTGGCCACCCAGCTGGCGACCGGCTATCAGGCCCAGAACTACGCGCTCGGTCTGGTGCTGGTCGTTCGGCTGCTGCCGTCGGCAATCCTCGGCCCGCTCGCGGGAGCCTTCGCCGACCGGTTCGACCGCCGCCGGACGATGGTCATCACCGACCTCCTCCGGTTCCTCCTCTTCCTGGCCATACCGATCTGGCACACGCTGCCCGTGCTCTACGTCGCGACCTTCCTGATCGAGAGCATCGGACTGTTCTGGAACCCCGCGAAGGACGCCTCCGTCCCTAATCTGGTGCGCAAAGAACAGATCGAGGCGGCAAACCAGCTCAGCCTGATCACCACCTATGGCCTCACGCCGGTCGCGGCGGCAGCGTTGTTCAGCGTCCTGGCTCTGGTGTCCAAGGCCCTGGCCGATCGGATCCCCTTCTTCGCCACCAACCAGGTGGGGCTCGCGCTCTACTTCAACGCCGGGACGTTCCTGGTCGGGGCGATCACGGTCTACTTCATCAAAGAGATCTCAGGTCAGCGCGGCGTCCCCGCGGGGGAGAGCCAGCCGAGCCTCTGGTGGATGCTGCGCGACGGCGCTCGGTTCGTCCGCACCACCGGTTTGTTGCGGGGTTTGATCCTCGGCATTCTCGGTGCATTCGCGGCGGGTGGCGCGGTGATCGGCGCCGCGAAGACGTACGTGAAGAGCTTGGGCGGAGGCGACGCCGCCTACGGCATGTTGTTCGGCACCGTCTTCGTCGGCCTCGGCCTGGGTATGGCGTTCGGGCCGAGGGTGGCCCGCGAGGTGTCCCGCCGCCGGCTGTTCGGCCTGTGCATCGTCTTCGCGGGAGTTTGCCTGTCGCTCACCGCGATCGTGCCGCACGTGACACTGGCCATGATCACCGTGCTGGGCGTCGGCTTCGGCGCCGGTGTGGGCTACCTGGCGGGTGTCACGCTGCTCGGCTCCGAGATCGAGGACGAGATGCGCGGGCGCATCTTCGCCTTCATCCAGTCGATGGTGCGGGTGGTGATGATCCTGGCACTGGCAGCGGTGCCGGTCCTGGTCGGCACGATCGGCCAGCGCAGGATCCCTGGCATCGGCGGCACCGTCGACGGCACCCGGATCGTGCTGTTCACCGCGGGAATCCTCGCGGCGCTCGCCGGAATCGTGGCTTACCGGCAGATGGACGACCGAGGCCACGTGCCGGTCCTGGCCGATCTGCTGACCTCGCTGCGGGGCGATTCGTCTGGCCGCCGGAGGCTGCATTCCGGCGGGATCCTGATCGCCTTCGAGGGTGGTGAGGGGGCCGGCAAGTCAAGCCAGATCGACCTGCTCGCCGATGCGTTGCGCTCGGATGGCAACACCGTCGTGGTGACACACGAACCGGGCGCCACGCCGGTCGGCAAGCAGATCCGCAAGCTGCTGCTGGACACCGAAGGCCCGATCGCTCCGCGCAGCGAAGCACTGCTCTTCGCCGCTGACCGGGCGCACCACGTCGCGACGATCATCAGGCCGGCCCTGGATCGTGGCGAGGTCGTCATCACGGATCGGTTCGTCGACTCGTCGCTGGCCTATCAAGGCGCCGGACGCACCTTGTCAACCGAGGACATCAAGCGGGTGTCGCGCTGGGCTACCGAGGATCTGGTGCCGGACCTGACCGTGCTGCTCGACGTGCCTGCGGAGGTGGGCCTGGCCCGCGTGCAGGGTCGTGCGAACGAGGGTGGGCCGGACCGGCTGGAGCGCGAGGCGCTGGCCTTTCACGAGCGGGTGCGGCAGGGGTTCCGCCATCTCGCCGAGTCTGATCCGGATCGCTACCTGGTGCTGGATGCGACGCGGCCCATCGACGAGCTGGCCGAGACCATTCGGATCGCCGCCCGTGGAGTGCTCGGTAGCCGCCGGTTGCCGGCCAAGGCCGGTTACCCGCCGCCCGGCGAGCGGGTAAGGCGATGACCGTCTTCGATGACCTCATCGGGCAGGACCCGGCCATCCTCGAGCTGGCGAATGCCTCGATAGCTGCGGCGAATCTGGTGGCCGGGCGTCCGGTGGCGCCGGGAGCGATGACGCACGCCTGGCTGTTCACCGGCCCGCCGGGGTCAGGTCGCTCGGTTGCCGCACGCGCTTTCGCCGCGGCGGTTCAATGCGATCGCGCCGATGAGCTCGCGGCGCGTGCCGGCGTGCTGATGGCATCGGGCGATAGCTCATCCGGACGCCGCTACGAACCGAGCGCCACTCCTGGCTGCGGGGAGTGCGGCTCGTGCCGATCGGTCCAAGCCGGCAGCCACCCCGACGTGCGGTCGGTGATTCCCGAGGGCCTCTCGATCGGCGTCAACGAGATGCGCGCGGTGGTGGCGACCTCAGCCCGCCGGCCGTCCCTCGGCCGCTGGCAGGTGGTGGTGATCGAGGATGCCGACCGCCTCACCGAAGGCGCGTCGAACGCGTTGCTCAAGGCGATCGAGGAGCCGCCGGATCGCACTATCTTCCTGCTGTGCGCTCCGTCCACGCATCCCGACGACGTCATCGTCACGATTCGCTCCCGGTGCCGGGTCGTTGCGCTGCGCATCCCGCCCGCCGATGCGGTCGCCGCGGTGCTGGTTCGGGACGGCGTCCAGCCCGCCCTCGCCGAGTGGGCAGCGCAGGCCGCGCAGGGCCACGTTGGCCGTGCCCGCAGGTTGGCCCGCGACGAGCAAGCCCGGATGCGGCGCGAGGCGGTGCTTGCCATCCCCGCCGGCTTGACGTCCTTGAACGCCTGCTTCGAGGCTGCTGACCATCTGGTGAAGGCTGCAGAGGCCGAAGCCAAGGCGCTGACCACCGAGCTCGATGTGAGCGAGACCGAAGAGTTGAAGGTTGCCCTCGGTGCGGGCGGCACCGGCAAGGGCGCGGCGGCCGCGGCGCGGGGTAGCGCAGGTGCGATCAAGGACCTGGAAAGGAAGCAGAAATCTCGGGCGACCCGGTTGCAGCGCGACGCCCTGGACCGTGCCCTAGTCGACCTGGCGAGCTTCTTCCGCGACGTGCTGCTGGAACAGGCGGGTGCGGGGGTGGCCGCGGCGCATCCAGATTTCGCCCGGGACGTAGCCAGCGTGGCCAAACGGATCGACGAGGCGGGCGCGCTGCACAGGCTCGATCAGGTGCTGGCGTGCCGGGAGGCCATCGAGCTGAACGTCAAGCCGAAGTTCGCGGTCGAGGCGATGACGGTGGCGCTCCGCCTCCCCTAGCGGCTGCTCTGCTTTTGGCGTGGAGTC